>JAIRZF010000156.1 GCA_031267385.1 Dysgonamonadaceae bacterium
ATGGTTCAGTACGATGGAAAGACCTACAAGGTGATACGGAAGTAAGCGCTCTAATTCTTCGATTTTTTTAACACGGAGTGACACGGAGTTTATTTCACAGAGTAACACAGAGTTTTAAAACTCAGTGTACTCCGTGAAATAAACTCCGTGTTTAAATATGGCGGCGATAAAATATCAATAGAAATTGCGGAAACAACCCCGGCAAATACCAGTATGATTAGATAATGATAAAGAACTTTATTTTATTAGTATATTCAAAGAAACTTCGACATCTGATAATCTGTTTAACTGTAAATTGTTTGTGAAACGGCAACAAACAGGAGACGTTAAAGAATGACTGTTGATTCATTTTATTAAATATTCATTTCTATAATTTGATGTAAATCGAAATATTAGAATCATATTTAGAGATGCAGAAAAGATGCCTTGGAAAATTTTCGGAGATACGTATGAAAATTTTAATCCCTATATTACTTCATAATTTAATTGTCTTGAAAGTCTGAAATGAAGTCGTTGAGAAAATTATAATTGCAAGTCTGTTAAGTAACTTTTTTATATATTCATGTGAATGGCACGAATTTTGGGGACAAAAGAATCGCACAATTCCATAAAAACATTAAAATTTGCTATTTTTTTACATGTTTTTTTTGCAATTCAAAATAAATGTTTACATTTGCAGCGGTTTTACAGAGGCGAATTGGATACAAAACGCAGAATAAAACGCAAAATATCGCGCAGAATATCACGCAGAATATCAATAATATAAATGGCAGATCTTAGTATATCTTTTATTTCGTTGTCAATCAGATTTAACACTTTAAATTTGGTCGATTCGCGATTTATGTTAGAGAGAGAGAGAGAGAGAGAGAGAGAGAGACTAACCTAGCCTCGCCCGCGCGTAAATTTAATCTAATTTTTTTAATACACAACAGTATAGCCTATCTGAATCTTTTGGATTTAGTGGGACTTTTTCGTACTCCTCTTCCCCCTAAAGGGGGAGTGAGGGTTCCCTATACCCTTCCCCTGTTTTCATTTTCTAAAGTGTCTTGTTTGAACTGTTTTTTCTTGCTTGTGAAAGCAGGGCGAAACTCCTGTGTTCAAATTGAAAATTGTATGTATGTGTTTGTGAATGTTTCGGGGAAGGGTTGTAGGGATACTTAAAACTTAAAACTTAAAACTTAGAACTTAAAACTTAAAACTTCTAACTTACAATAAACATGAGACAAACAATTACAACACGACGAACATTAGCCCGATGTCAATGCCTACGGCTTTTCGGATTGATTTGTGCGCTCCTGCTATCGGGATCTCCCGGCTTGCAGGCACAGACAGTATCCTGGACTACGGGATATCCCAACCTGAACCCGTCTATCCTGACGGCGTTGGATGATCCGGGGTATCTGGATATTTATTTTATACCCACAATTGCCAACATCACAAACGCCAAACTGGAAGTGACGCTTCCTGCGGGTATTACTTATGCGGGTCTGGAAACCGGAACAGGCCATAAAGCCTCAATAACATACAATACCCCGTCTTTTTCGTCACAGATCGTAACCGTGACTTTCAACTCGAACGGCAATACCCTGAAAATAGGGGAAGCTGTTTTTTTACGTTTGAAAGTGAGCGCTGCCTGTTCCGCTGTGAATGGGATGGATGCCACGATAAAAGTGTTATCCGGTTCAACAGTAGTTACTTCGGGTCAGAAGAAAGTTTCCATCGGAGTACAAAAACCGACGATTCGCGTTCAATGCGCCGCCCCGACGCAAAACTATGCGGATCAGAATACCCCGAAAGAATTTGAACTTTCCCTGGATGCCCAGAATGGAGAAGCAGCCTCTTTTTTGCTTGTCCTGACCGGAGATCAATATGCCGTGTTGAGCGATTTTTCACTTGATGGAACCCCGATTACTCCCGTTTCTTCTAATGTGGTCAGTGGAACTACCGGCAAGACGACCCTCCGGCTGACGACTACCGAAATGAACGGAAAATTAGGAACTACGGTTAAAAAATTGAAGTTCAAGGCTCTAAATTCCCGTTGTGGGGCCAGGAATATTACTACTTCGACGCAATATCCGGCAACAAGTTCATGTATAACTCAAAATGGAGTAACACTAACTATGTCATTCCCTGCTATATCCGGAGTTCCGGATATAAAATTTCTTTCTGCCAACTGGCTGGGGCAAGATGAAATAACTCCCACCGATATGTATGGAATTTCAACCAACGGCACAACTCCTACTTATGTCAGGATGACTTATAAAAATGACAGTTCTGTGGATGCTTATGATCTTAAAGTACCGATCAGTTTTTATGGAAATTTTTATTATTTTGATACCGGTAATGTACATTACAGTATAAATGGAGAGGCGAAAAAGAAAGTTGACCCCGGTGTGATCAGTATAACTTCAAGACTTGCAAATAATTCCAGTATTGTTTACTATAAACCGGAACATATAGGTAAACCCAGAGGGATTCAATTGAATATTCCCGAAGTTCTGAAGTCGGGACAGGAAATTACCGTGTGGGCTGCCTGTATCGGTGGAAATATTCATGATAACGGGACGAATAACTTATTCTACGATTATTGGACCAGCACATTTGCCGGTATGGTTAGCAATCCATCTGCAAATAACATGTGTGGTGTTGCAGGTTCTGCAAATTCCGCCGCATTACGTCTTGTATATGAAAGGGTGCCTCATATAAGAGAATTTCCTGCAGATATTTCTTTTCGTCCGGGGGAACAAAAAACACAGCGGATACGAATTTCAGCGGAAGACCTTTCTGTTGCTAATAAAAAATCGGTAGAAGTATTCGTTCAATTACCTTCCTGGCTGGGTCTGGACGGAAATATCGAAAATGCTATTGTTTGGAAAAATTTAAGTGAAACGTCTTCCTACGCTCCGGTTGCCGGTAGTGGCGTTGACCACGGAGGGGGAAAATATTCGATAAAATTCACTGGTATTTCCGATTCAAACGGTTTTCTATACGTAAAATACAAAGCTGGCGCTTGTCCGGGTAACAGTCAGAATTATAATGAAAACATTCATTATTGGCTTGACTGGCACACGGGAGATGGCACTGATCCCCTCCGTCCGGTTTTGAAATGTGTTTCTCAAATATTTCAACCGGCGCATTTATTCTGTCTGGAAGATGGAATGAACCTGTCCGACTTTCATCTGGTTCGCACAACGAGAGGATTGAAAGATAGCGGCAATGATGGAATACCTGATGACGGGAGCACTGCTCTGGGAAATGAGATTATAAACAATTACTACATGCAGAAGGATGAAGGTTATCTGGAATGGAAAGGCAGCATCGCAGGATTGGCGTCGACTACTTATAAGTACTGGTATGCTCCTGTTACTTTGACATCTTTGACTGTAGGTGCTAGTGGAAATCTGATTCCGAATCTTTCCAATGCATATATTAAAATAAATGGCGTTCAAAAGGATGTACAGATCACCTATGTCTCAGGTAAAGGTTTTTATCTGTATTGTGATGCATCCTCCAATCCAATGAAAGGCGGGGATCCGATCGAAGTTCAGCTTCCATTTAAGGTTAATAGTGTGGTGAATTCTGCAAATAGCGCTTTGAGTAGCGCTTGTTTCGTGAGTAACACTCAAATCAGTAATCCTTTTGTATTGACTTCGGCTGATGAACTGAATCGTCACGGACAAAATATTATAGCAGCACAAATCGGAACATTTTCATTGGATGTTGCCGTTGCATGGACAGATGATGCTGCATATACGAACTTTACAAATAATAATTTACGAAATGCAAATTATGGTTATGTTAATGATATTTTCCACTCTACCCAATTGTCATCTCCATATTTTAAAAATGAAGTTCGGAGACATGCATATATTTCCCGTATTGTTTGGGAAATGCCTGACGGCTATATTTTGCCTTCTGCCCTGACTTTGGAAAATACACAACTGAACGGTTCGAGCACAAAAACTTTATCTGCCGCATCTCAAAATGGGAACACATATACATACGATGTATCTTCCCTCTTCGATCTTGCATATGATGGAAGTAATAACCTGACAACTGGTAAATGGATGCTTCCTGACGATCGGTTTAATATGGTAATTAAAACAGACATCCAGGCTACCAAAGGTGCGCCGTTGGGGAGGTCAACTACGAAACGTACATTGTATTATACGAACCCTGCAACAGGAATTGAAACGGGATATGCTAAAACGGCGATCCTTAATTATTCCAGTTTGGCAACAACGCTTAGTTTGAGCACTTCCACCTTACCGGCTTACAGCTCGAAGTTAAGTATCCCGGTTGTAACGGTAGGGAATCCTAATGCAATCGATTTGAATAATGTCTGGTTGTATATTGCCGGTAATGTGAAAGATATTTCCATTACTCCCACCGGAGGAGGGAATTCTGTCAGTGGAGAAGGGTTTGAAGGCCGCTGGATCAAGGTTTCGGATTTGATGGCGCCGGGATCAACCTTATCTTATAAATTGGACTTTACTTACGATGGCAGTAATGACTGTTCTGTTACCGATAAGGTCAAGATTTATACCGTTTCCGGATTCGAGAATCCCTGGACAGCGCCCACAAGCGCCGCTTTGAATCTGACGGATTACGATCATGTAGGCGCAAGCAAGGAATTGAGTATTACGGCGGCTCCTGCTGCGATTTCAGGGAGTGTTTCAATCTCTACTCCGACCCTTACTTTCAATACTCCTTATACCGTGACTGCCGGCCTGAATGCCCTGAGTAGTCAGGGAGCGCTGAAAGATCCGCAAATGGAGATTGTCATACCTAAAGGTCAAAAATATGTGGCAGGTTCGGCCAAGATAGAATATCCTCTTGGCGCGACTCCGGTTCCGGTTTCCTCCGCTTTGGAAAGCGCCTTGCAGGCAATCAACGCGAACCTGGGGTCACCCAATACGGTGATACTCAACGCGGGTTCCTTTCTGTTGCCGGGTTATCTGGCCGCAGGGAACGATAACGACCGGCAAATAAAGATCACGGCTGAATTTTCTCCCCAGTGTGAGACCGAATTGACCGGGATCCGCTATACCGGCGTGTTGAGCGGAAAGACTGCATGCGGTGGGGTAGCTCAGGGCAGCGGCGTCATCGTATCCTCCAGTCAGTTATTTTCGAACACAACACAGAATTATATTTTTCAGGTTCGCAGTGCGCTATTGGGTGGTAATAATACATTCAATGAGAAACGCACTACTGCGACTTTCCGGGTTACGATCAATAAGACCTCAGGTCTGAATGATAATATGACTGCAAATGATTCTTTGCAGCTTATTTTGCCGAAACAGTTCGACGTGTCGGGATCGGCGAACATCAGTTCCGGATTGGGGGCAGGCACACCAATCAATCTAAGCGCCAACACAGCAGGAAATGAACGGCAGATCAAGCTCAGTCTCCCGGTAAGCGCCTACAACGCAGCGACAGACAAAGGAGTTGGGGTCGACGTCGTCTATGATATCCCGGTTGTCTATACCCCAAGTGGTCAAGATCTGGCCTCCACTCCTGAACAGGAATTTATCAGTTCGGTTATTTCCGATGCCCAATTTGGCGCCTCCTGTGCCAAAGCTCCGGCTTCGATTGGTAGTACGAAATTGAATATTGCAGTATTAACTGCCGACTCCAACACGGCCAATGCCTGTTTGAATACGGCAAAAGAACTGAAAATCACGAGCAACGGCTTTGGGGGAAGCTGGTATGAAAAATCAGACCGTACGGGAGCTGTGTTGTCTTCTGCTGCGACTTACAATTACATTCCGGTCTTGCAACGCGACACGATTTTCCATGTATCGGCGGTCGTCAATGGAAATGATTACGGAACAGTCCCGGTAGAAGTGGCGATGCATCCCGAAGCGACCATCGCCGTCACCGCCCCGGCGGTACAGTGTTCGGCAAGTTCGAGCGTCGATCTGACAGCTACGGTAAGTAACACTCCATCCCTGTCGACCATGAAGTATTACAGCAATAATTCAGGAGTAAATGAATTGAGCAACACAACCGTGACGCCAACCGTTACCACGATTTACTATGCTCAGGTGACGACCGGTGAGGGCTGTAAAAGTATGATTACCCCGGTCAAAGTAACCGTTACTCCGACTCCAAGCATGACCGCTCCGACGAACCTGACCGTTTGTCCGGGTACCACTTCAGCGATCAATCTCGCCGGTTTGGGTACGAACACGACCCATTTTACCTGGAGCGGTGGAGCTTCAATCGGTCTCCGGGATGAAAACGGAACTCCACCCAAGATCCATATCCCGTCGTTTACGGCGGTCAATACAAGCAATTCACCTGTGGTCGTCACCATCACCGTAACGCCGCAAAACACGGCGAACGGGGTAATTTGCTCCGGAACTTCCAGGACATTTACCATCACCGTGAATCCGACGCCTGTAGCCGGTGTATTCTCCAATACAAAAGTCTGTTCGGGCATCGTCCAGCCGGAAATCACCCCTACTTCGGGAACAGCAGTCGCGTACTACACCTGGAGTGGCGGCAACAGTGTCGGTTTATCCGATCACAGCGGAACCGGCAAGACTGCTATCCCGTCGTTCCCGGCGAAAAATTTCACATCGGAAACCATCGTGCCGGTCACCGTAATTCCTTATTATGTAAATAACGCCGTCACCTGTAAGGGCGCCTCAGCCACGTTTACCGTGACCGTCCACCCTTTACCGGTAATCCAATTGACTACCGACAAGACGAACGACGAGGTTTGTATAAACAAGGACATCACTCTCACGACCGCAAGCGGAATGACTAATTATATCTGGAATAAAGGCGGAGCTACGACCACGACTTCCGGCGGCGGAACTACCGACAACACGGCTACCCTCCAATGGAATACGGTCGGCACAAACTCCGTTTCGGTAAACTATACGGACGTCAACGGCTGTACGGCTACGGCAGCATTTTCAAAGACCGTCAAGGTTTTGCCTGTAACAGCCATCACCACCCAGCCTGCCGTCGCTCCGGCGATCAAGCTGTCCAACGAATGTATCATTCCGGGTTCCAATGTGAAGTTGAGCGTGTCTGCTACAGGTCATAACCTGTCTTATCAGTGGTACTGGAAAAAGGCGACCGACAATACCATCGTCGCCCTGAGTGATGGCGGTAAATATTCCGGTACAACGGCTGCTACATTCACGATCGGTAATGCTTACGAAACAGAGAACGGCGACTATTACGTGACGGTAACCGGTACCTGCGGTAATAATACCAGCGATCCGGTCACGTTAGTCGCGGTAGCCAATCAGGATGCCAGCCTGAAAGACCTGAAGATCAACGGAGTTACCCTGTCGGATTTCAATGCCGCTAAAGTTAACTATATCCGTCTGTCTACCTGTGAGGAAGATCGGGTCACGATTGCCTGTACTCCAAACAACAGTAAGATCACGAGCATCACGGGCAACGGTACTTTCAGTTTGAATCCGGGCGACAACTACCTGAACATAACTGTCATCGCCCAGGATATGGTCACTACGATGACCTATACGGTAAATGTGATCCGGGATTGTTATGTGCCGAAGATCACCAAAGACCTGGAAGATGCGATTATCTGTATCAACGACAGTCATACGTTTGAGATCGGAGTTGAAGGAAAAGGTGTGACTTACGAATGGTACTACGGTAATAGCCGCATTTTGGGAGCGAATACGAACCGTTACACAATCACTCATGCTCAACTGAATGATTACGAAAAATATTATGTCATTGTGCGAAGTAATTATAATGGTTACCGGGCAAGTACTTACAGTAAACAGGTGCGGTTATGGGTATCGGAACAGTTGCCTGAAACGCTACGTTTCGCGACCTATCCCGACCCGGCTATCACGGGCAAGACTTACCACCTGAAACTGGCAGGCTATTCCGACGTCACGCAATACCGATGGAGTTACGTAGGGGCAATCCTTGCGGTTGCCCAAAACAGCAACGACGGCGTCACGTTCTCCCCTGAAACGGGAACAGTCGGTGAAAACGAGACCTGGGCTACTTTTGGAACCTTATCGGAAGGTACGGGAACGCTTACCGCTACCCTGAATCACCCCTGTGGCACGAGGGTAGTGAGCCGGACGATCCGGGTGACCTACCCAACGGGCGCCGAGAATGTAACAGCCGACCAGATCACAATTTACCCTAACCCGACAACAGGAGTGATCCGGATCAGCAACACGATCCCGAATCAGGTAATTAAAATCACGGACGTTGCCGGTTCGCTGAAAGGCGCTTACAAAACTCAGGAGGGCGCGACTACGATCGACCTGACGGGCTATGCCAAAGGCGCTTACATGGTTCAATACTCCGGTAAGACCTACAAGGTGATACGGAAATAAACCCTGACTTTTAACACGGAGTACCACGGAGTTTATTTCACGGAGTACACGGAGTTTTTAGAAAAAAGA
Source organism: Dysgonamonadaceae bacterium (assembly GCA_031267385.1). Classification (GTDB taxonomy): domain Bacteria; phylum Bacteroidota; class Bacteroidia; order Bacteroidales; family Azobacteroidaceae; genus BNXB01. Next base: position 8,415 of record JAIRZF010000156.1, read on the forward strand.
CTGTTTCACAATGATGTGAGGCAGTCTTTTTCTATTGTAAAATTAACAACTTATTTGTCCGGTTATATATATATTTAAAAAACTCCGTGTCACTCTGTGTAAAAAACTCCGTGTCACTCCGTGTTGAAAAAATCGGAGAATGTTTTTTGTAGAAATTGTTAAAAAATACAAATAAAAAGCAATTGATTAAACTTTTCCTTAAAAACGGGGTCAATGTTCTAAATAAAATAAACCCCGTACTCAATTATTATCGAGTTTATGAAAGGCATTAAATTTGTTATCAGTAGTTTATTATTACTTTGTTCATTCGGAGTCATAGCGCAAAGTCAGTATACAGTCAGAGGAATTTTGATTGAAAGTATTACAAAAGAAAATATTGAAGGGGCTTCGGTCAGTGTATTAAATGCAAAGGATAGTACGGAAGTTACAGGAGGCGTCAGTAGTAGGAATGGCGCTTTTTCTTTGAAGTTCAACAAAAGAGGGGATTTCCTTTTAAATATAGGATATGTCGGTTACAAGTCTGTCTTTCAGCCTTTTTCGGTTTCCGGTACTACAACGATCAATCTTGGAACAATTGAATTGGTTGAAGATGCTATTGAACTGGGAGAAGCTGTTGTAAAAGGTAAAAAACCGGAGGTAGTAGTGAGAAATGATACGATAGAATACGATGCTACTTCTTATAAAACGGAAGAAAATGCAGTTGTAGAAGACTTGTTGAAAAAACTCCCGGGAGTTGAAGTTGATAAAGATGGAAAGATCACTATCAATGGAAAGGAAATCAAAAAATTCCTGGTGGACGGAAAAGAATTTGTTTCTGACGACCCCAAAGTGGCATCCAGAAATCTCCCCGCAGAAATGGTCGATAAATTACAGGTGTTGGACAGGAAATCTGATCTTGCTCAGTTGACCGGATTTGACGACGGAGAGGAAGAATCTGTTATCAATATCACGGTTAGGCCGGGAATGAAGCAGGGAACGATGGGGAATGTTGCGGTTGGTTTGGGAAAAGATGTCAATGCAAACAATGATGGCCGTTACATGGCCGGCGGAATGGTCAATCATATGAAAAATAATGATAGATATACCGTGATGATAAATTCCAACAATACGAATAACATGGGCGCTTCGGATATGGGTGAAGTTCGTTTCGGCGGGATGCGCGGGATGCGCGGCGGCTCCGGAGGTATTGTGGAATCTCAAAATATAATGTTGGATATGAACAAGGAATTTTCCGATAAATTATCTCTGAACGGAACTGTTTCTTATCGTAATATGGAACGAAATACTGAAACGGAAGTTGAGAGTGCAACATTTTCGGAGAGAGTTTCACAATTGGATAAATCTTTGACAAGAGGAAATAATGTTTCTGATAATTTAGGACTTAATTTTCGCTTGGAGTGGAAGCCCGATAGCAACAACACGATCATTTTCAGACCGAATATCTCATACAATAAGAGTCATAGCGATCAGGATAAATTGTTTTCAAGGTACAATTACAATACATTAGATACCTTGTTTGACGGGGTATCCGGATCTCACTATCAGGGTGAAGGTTATTATTTGGGAGGATCGTTAGAATATTCACATAAGTTCAATAAGCCAGGACGTGTTTTTAGCGCCCAGTTGAGAACATCATACAATGATAATTATTCGCAGGGATATTCGGATTGGACACAAAAAATGTATAATGACGGTGTTTATGATCATGATTCCATACGTGATCAACGTTCGGAAAATGATAACGTATCAACAAACCTGAGATTATTCGTCTCCTATGTCGAACCTATCGGACGGAATAATTTCATACAGGCGGTGTATCGCGGCACTTATGATAACACGGAAAGCATCAACAGTACTTACAATATTTATGAAAATGATATTTATGAAAGCCATGCGTTTACGGAAGCGGTACTTTACGGGAATCAAAGTCGCAGTACCCTGCGTAACTCGTTGACGAACCGGTTTAGTCTTGCATTCAAGTCCGTGCGGCAGAAATTCAATTATACCGTTGGGATGAATATTGATCCCTCTTCTTCCGGAAACAAAACCTATCAACCGTACAACGATCAGATCCTGACGGAAAATTTAATTGCCTGGGGAGAAGATCGTCGGTTACCGAATATAATAGGGGATTCCCTGATTTCCGAAATCAAACAGAATGTATTTAATTTGTCTCCTACAATCAATTTTAACTATCTGTTCGGACAACGTTCAAATTTACGGATTGATTACGAAGGACAAACCAACCAACCTTCGGCAAACCAGTTAAGAGACTATATTGATGAGAGTGACCCTATGAATATTACAAAAGGGAATCCGAATCTGAAACCCGGTTACACAAGCGAATTCAGGGCGCGATTCAATAAGTTTGTTCCGGAATCTCAGATGTTCTATAATGTAAACCTGTCCGGAAATATGTCTATCAATGATATTGCTTCCGTAACGACGTTGAAAGAAAACGGAGGTCGTGAGACAACATACAAAAACATCAACGGGAATTGGAATGTAATGTTTATGGGAGGTTTTAATACCCCGCTAAAAAATAAAAAATTTACTATAGGTAATTTTGTACGTACAAGTTATGCAAATCAAAAAAGTTATTCCAACGACCGGGAAAATACACAGAAGAATCTTATGATGGGCGATAACCTGAGATTTAATTTCCGCTGTTCTTTGTTCGATATAGGCACTAACTTTTCATTGAATTACCGGAAAGTGACGAATGAGATCAGTCCTCAGAATAATTTGGAAACATACGATTGGGGTATTGGAGGGAACACAACCTGGTACTTACCGCGTAATATTACATTGGCATCCGATATCACCTGGACAAAAAGAAACGGGTATGCCGATGGATTTAATGTCTCGGAAACGATGTGGAACGCCTCCGCATCCAAACAATTATTCAATAAAAGATACGGAGCAGGAACATTTAAAATCACGATCTACGATGTTTTGCAGGACAGAAACAGTATTTCCGGAGGAAACACGACCAATGGTTACAATTATACCCGTAGTAATGTTATTCCAAGTTATTTCACGTGTTCATTCATATATAAATTCACGATATTCCCGAAAGGAAGCGCTGCAACAGAGACCGATGTCAGAGGAGAACGCCGTTGGGAAGGCCCGGGTGGCGGTGGCGGCGGTCGTGGTCCTGGCGGTGGAGGTCCCGGTAGACCATTTTAAAGACTTCACAATCTTGGCATTATTTTGTAATTCCGGTTTTTCAGCCTAACTTAGCGGTGTGAATGATAATTGCATTGCCGCATGGAAACACAGGTAGTAGTCAGGAGTATTGTACAGATAATCTACTTTATAACAGCCTTAGGGATTGTTTTTGTAATCATTTCGGAAAATCGAAATCCATTGAAAACAATCTCCTGGGCCTTGTTGCTTTTATTATTCCCGATCGGAGGGATCATGATCTATTACTTTTTCGGACAAGATGCCCGTAAACTGCGTATGATTTCCCGTAAATCGTATCGAAAATTGAAAAAACCTACTTACGAGGCCTTGGTCATACCCAGTGACACAGAGGCATATATGGAGTACAGGCCGTTGACGAAACTTTTGAATAAAAATAACGATTCGGCTTTGCTTCAAGGCAGTAAAATTGAAATTTTCACGAATGGAAAAGAAAAATTTGAGGCTTTGGTCAGGGATCTTGAATCTGCAACACATCACATTCATCTTCAATATTATATTTTTGAGGAAGACGAAATTGGAAATAAAATGAAAGAAATACTCATTCGTAAAGCCGGTGAAGGCGTGCATGTCAGGGTATTATACGATGATGTGGCTAACTGGAAGGTGAAAAACCGGTTTTATGAAGAGATGAAAAAGCAGGGAGTTGAGGTGACTCCATACCTTAAAGTTTATTTCCCTGTATTTACGAGTAAAGTGAATTATCGGAACCACCGGAAAATAGTCGTTGTTGACGGAAAAACAGGCTATATTGGAGGAATGAATATAGCAGATCGTTACCTGAAACAAAGTTGGCGGGATACGCATTTGAGGGTAACCGGTCGCGGGGTACTCGGAATGCAATCGGCTTTTTTGATCGACTGGTACTCTTCGGGGAAAGGATTCTTTGCAGATAAGGTGTATTTCCCGGATATGCCTGTCATCACGAGTAACGTAATGCAAATAGCCACGGGTGGCCCGATGGGAGAATGGAGAACCTTGCTGCAGGCCACCACAAACATTATCATGCGTGCAAGGCATTATGTCTATATCCAGACCCCTTATTTTCTTCCGACCGAAGGGCTTTTTCAATCATTACAGTCTGCCGCTTTGAGTGGAATTGATGTAAGGTTAATGGTTCCTGAACATTCGGATTCCCGTTTTGTTGGCGCAGCAGCCCATTCCTATTTTGAAAAAATGATGAATGCCGGAGTGAAAATATACCAGATGACTCCGGATTTTTTACATTCAAAAGTGATGATAGCAGATGACTTTATCAGTGTTGTGGGTTCTGCCAACATGGATTTCCGGAGTTTTGAACACAATTTTGAAGTGAATGCGTATATTTACGATTCGAATTTTACCAAAAAGATGAAAAATATCTTCTTTAATGATTTGAAAAAATGTATTCAAATAAATCCTAAAGACTGGAAAAATCGGTCTCGTATCGAAAAATTCAAGGAATCATTGTGGAGGGTGTTTGCTCCGTTGTTGTGATTTAAACAGGGAGTTATAGGGAGTTATATGGAGTTACAGGGAGTTACAGGGAGTTATATGGAGTTACAGGGAGTTATATGGAGTTACAGGGAGTTATTAACAGGGAGTTATTACCACGGAGTTTTTTCACGGAGGATACGGAGTTTTATATTATAACTCTGTGTAACCTCCGTGTAACTCTGTGAAATAACCTCCGTGTTTAAAACTGTGCGTTTAACTGAAAGACGATCGTCCGCGGAGACGATACATCCATTGGGCGGACAGTATATTCTGTGTTTAGCAGGTTGTTTACCATTACCCAGACGCGGGCGTTTTTCGAAATATTTACTCCCAGGCGAGCATCCATCGTGAAATGTCCTGTGTTTTTATCCGTCCAGTAGTCGTGCAATCCGGGGAAGATAAGAGATCTGACAGCGTCCATGATGTCCATCTGAGTTTTATTGCGTTCGTCGACCAAAAAATAATCGACGGCGGGAGTCTTCGTTTTATAGCTTAAATTGGCACCCAGATCCAACCGGTTCCATATAAGATCAAATACTCCTTTGAAAGCATGTTTCTGACGGTACTTCAGGTATTTGGAATCGTTCGATTTATCTTTCATATCCAGAACATTCGTCGTTTGGTGCGCCGCCTTTTCTTTCCACTCGGCGTCTATAGGTTCTATATATACATATCCCAGGCTGTACGTAAGTTTTGTCTCCGGAGATATATTGCAGAAACCATTGATAGAAAAATCCAGTCCATAGATTTTAGCCCGGTTCACATTTGCAAACCGGATTCCCAATCCGGGCGTCCGGTTATTCATGATCATAACGATTACATCAGACAGGTTGTCTACATAATCATAAGTTGAATTATTGAATAACCCGAACTGGAATTCGATCATGTCTTTATAATAGGTATAAAATCCGGCCAGGTCGATGAATCCCATGAAGTTCCCGAATTTATAACCCTGCTTGATACCCAGTTCCGCATTATAACCGCTTTCCGGTTTTAAATCCTTGTTTGGATAAGCTGCGATACCGCCAATATCTTTATATACAAATTTTTCCGTAAGAGAAGGATAACGATACCCCTGTCCGAAAGACGCCCGGATAAAACTGTGGTCAGCCAGTTCATAATTAAGTCCTACTCTGAAAACAGGTTTGAACGGCATTTTTACTCCAAAGATATTGGTTTCCGACTCTTTGTATAAAGAATCCACACGATAATATTCGAGCCGGACGCCGGCGGACACGTTCAATTTATCAAAAAATTTCCGGTCGTACTGGAAAAATAAACCGATATTATCACTCTGGTGATCTCCTGTCACGGGCGATTTGTTGGAGATATGTTCGAAAGTGACTCCGGTAGTGAATTGCAGACTGTTTTCAAATCGTTTATTGAATTGATAATCCACATAATACGAGGAAGTATGATCTGCCGGAGCAGGTTTTTTTTTATCATCATGGATACGGTTTAACCAGGGTAATATCCCGGATTGGTCGGAGGGTAGGGGGGTATGGGACATGATCCAGGAGAGCAGGTCGACATAATCGGGCGCCGTAGCTCCGGGAAAAAACCGGTCTCCGTATCCTTTTATATAGCCGGTCAATCCTTCAATGTCATTTTTCAAAAGATAAGGCATCAAATTGTTGACCAGTCCCTGAGGGTTCTGAACGGTTTTTATCAGTTCGGGAAGGCTGTTTACAAATTCAGGAAGGTCAAAATTCATTGTTTCCAGAATATCTGTAATGGATTTGCCGGTCGGATTAGAAAATATCTGATCGGATTTGTAATAATAACGTCCCTTGATTTTATGGGAGGTATTGTTTTTGTTGTTATAATAATTGAAAAACGGGTCGATATAAAATGCGTTACCTTCCCGTCCCATATTTGTCAGGGGAGATTGAACATAAGGTTGATCTGCAGAACGCCAGATGAAAAAACCGGAATATTTATTTGACAATACATTTGCGTTCAAGCCGTAATTCATTCCCGGATGATTGGGATCATGATATGTGACATTTCCTCCGAAACGTATGCGTTGATTGTAGTTGTCGGCACGATAACCCTCGTCGGCAAACAGATCCAGTCCGCCGGTGACATCCCAGTCGCCCACCCTGCGGGTATGAGAAATATCCAATCCCGAATAGATCGGGTTATGGATTCCCGATAATACGTTTTTTCTGAAGAGCGGTTCGACGCCGAATTTTCCTTCATGCCAAAAATCTTTATCCCACCAGGTATATCCTTTATTTTTCGGATCTGTGTGTACTCCCAGGTAAATATCGACTGTTGTTTTCGGATCCATTCCCGGACGAGCCGTGCGCACATTGATAATCCCATTCAGAGCGGAAGAACCGTATAAAACGGAAGATGCTCCTTTAACGACCTCTACCTGTGATACATTTTCCATCGGGATCATGTTCCAGTTAATCTCTCCTACGGCGGGAGTCAGTACCGACATCCCGTCCACTAATACCAGGCACCGGCTTCCAACACCATAAGTCCAACCGCTTCCTCCCCGGATCGAAGGCTGTTTGTCGTTGATGTCCACTCCCGGAAGTGTGTTGAGCACAACACCCAGGTCAGTGACATTCTGTTTGTGAATGTCTTCCGTCTTAAGAACCTCCATCGAAACCGTAATTTCACTCAATTTCTGTTCGTAACGGCCGACACTGACAACCACTTCATCCATCATGACGATCCGGACTTTCAGGTAGATATTTAGATTGATATGTTGGTTCTTGGAAATAACCAACGGCTGATTTTGCGTTTCATAACCTAAATAACTGAAATTGATAATCGTCCCTCCTTCCGGTACATTCAACTCATAATACCCTTTTTCGTCGGTGGACGTTCCTTTCTCTGTATCTTTGTCCTTGTAAAAAACGCTGACTCCCGGAACTGTTTCTTCTGTTTTGGCATCATAAACATACCCTTTTACAACTTGTGAGACAGCTGTCACGGCTGAAAAGATAAAAAATAAAAACAGAAAAGTTATTCTTTTCATGGTTGTAGGTTAAAAAAGTACCTAGTTTTTCGTTCCTACATAAATAACGGAAATTATACCCAGAGAAATGTTCATATTCATATTTCCATTCTTATTTACAGTTCCGGAAACATTCAGATCCTGGGTTTGCCCCAAAATGGTAACATCTTTGGCTATTCCGGTAAATGCGACATTTCCGTTTAAATCGGATGTTGTGCAGTCACATTCAACCGACGGAACGGTAATTCCGGTTGCCGGAATTGAGAATGAAGCTACGGCGAATCGAACTACATTTTCACTTTTATGACTCACAACGACATCAAATTCCACTCCGGGAGCCAGATTTGCTGTTCCGGTATAGGTTCCGGTAATTTGTTTTGCATAATCAATCTTCTTGTCGTCATCGTCACTGCATGTAGAAAAAGTAGTTACGGTAAAAACAAGCGCCACTATAAGCCAAAACTTACTCATCAATTTGTTCATAAGATCAATTTTTAAATATTACACCATATATATATAACACCATATATATAACACCTGGAGTTTGATATTGGTTTATTGTTTCAAATTTTCCATTTTTCTTCTTTATTTTCTTTATTTTCTTTTGAATCAGTGCAAAATAATTTCATAAATAAATTTTATCGGAATTTCTTTTGTAATTCCGTGTGTTTCTTCTACCTTTGTTCGCGAACAGAAGTACTAATTTTTAAAATTTTGAACATGGCTTATGTAATTTCAGACGACTGTATTGCATGTGGAACTTGTATTGACGAATGTCCTGTAAGTGCAATATCAGAGGGTGACATCTATAAGATTGATCCGGATCAATGTACGGAGTGCGGTACTTGTGCAGATGCATGTCCGACTGAGGCTATCCACCCTGCTTGATTTTAGAATCAGGCAAAAAATTATAAGGTCATTACATTGTTAATGGCCTTTTTTTTGCAAATAATTCTGCGGAAGTCTGTGTAAAATAAAAATATTATTATTAAATTTGTAGTTTATACCATGAATAAAATAATTTAAATCAATCCATAAAAATCACCCCATAAAAAGTTACCAGTATGAAAGAAAATGTTTTTGAGTTGACCCATGAAGAACTAAAGAAGATAGCAAACGCCCTTCAGGAAAAAATAGAAGAAGGTCTCAGGCAGGATAAAATGGAAATATCGGACATCCCGACTCACATTCATCCCAAGGAAGATATCAGCGACGGGAAAGTCCTTGCTTTAGACTGGGGAGGTACAAACTTCAGAGCCTCTGTTGTGGAATTTAAGGGTGGTAAACCCTCGGTTATAGAGGTTTTGAAGAAGCCTTTATCCGCAAAAGAAACGGCCGGATTTAAAATGAATGATCTGTTCCGGGAAATGGGAGCTTTGATCAGTGAGTTGAAAACCCTGGATGATACCGTTACTCAAATAGGATATTGCTTTTCTTATCCGGCAGCGTCGCGATTAAATGGTGACGCCATTTTGATCCGGTGGACAAAAGGGATCAATATTCCGGATATGATTGATCAGCCGGTTGGAGAGTTGTTGCTTAAGTATTTAAATAGTCATAAAGATATTGCTCCCGAATTTTCCAATATTAAAGTGGTAAATGATACGGTGGCCTGTCTTTTTGCCGGACTTAGCGAGCCCGGATATGATTCTTATATCGGGTTGATTGTCGGCACAGGTACCAATATGGCCGGTTTGATGCCGCTCAATAAGATCGAAAAACTGGGAAGCAAAGATGCCGGTCTGATCCCGGTTAACCTGGAGTCAGGGAACTTTGATCCTCCTCATCTTACTGTTATCGACGGGTTGGTGGATGCCATGTCTAACAATAAAGGCGCTCAACGTTTTGAAAAAGCTATTTCCGGAGGTTATCTGGGAGAACTTTTCAGAACCGTTTTCTGTGAAACCAAAGTTAAATATGATTTTGACGGAGGCGATTTGGCCAAATTGATCAATAACCCTGGAAACGCCCCGGAAGAACAGGTGAATGTGGCGAATTGGATTTATGAAAGATCTGCAAAATTAGTTGCTGCATCCCTTCTCGGACTTATACAAGTGTTGATTTCTCAAAATCCTGAATTCAAGAATATCTGCCTGGCTGCCGACGGAAGCGTTTTCTGGGGCAAAGGAGCCGATAAAAAATCAACTCCATACAAAGATATGGTTGATAAAGAATTGAAGAAATTATTACCTGCCGGAATAAACGTGTCTATCATCAACGAAATGAGCGATCCCAATTTGGTCGGAGCCGCTATCGCCGCGTTGTCGTAGAAACGTTATACGTTAGTCGTGCGTAAGCCTAACGTATAACGTAAAACGTATAACGTACAACGTATAACGTCCTCAAATAAACCTCGCCAGTCCTCCTGTCGAGGTTTCTTTGTATAAACTGGGCAGGTCATGTCCGGTTTGTTTCATGGTTCGTACCACTTTATCAAATCCGACCAGGTGATTTCCGTCGGACAACATGGCAAAAGAACAGGCGTCCAATGCACGTACGGCGGCAAAAGCATTACGTTCAATACAAGGAACCTGTACTAATCCGCAGACAGGATCGCAGGTTAATCCCAGGTGATGTTCCAGTCCCATTTCCGCCGCATATTCGATCTGAGCGGTAGAACCTCCGAATAGTTGAGCTGCAGCCGCTGCAGCCATGGAACAGGCGACCCCAACTTCCCCCTGACATCCTACCTGTGCTCCGGAAACAGAAGCGTTTTTCTTTACTATATTTCCGATCAGGGCGGCAGTTGCCAGCGCTTTGACAATTTTTGAATCCCTGAATTCGTGTTTTTTCTTTAAATGATAAAGAACTCCCGGCAAAACGCCTGACGATCCGCAGGTCGGAGCTGTAACAATCACGCCGCCACAGGCATTTTCTTCCGAAGTAGCCAGGGCATAAGAATAGATGGCGGCTCTGCTGGCCAGCGAATCCCTGTAACTTTTTCCTTTTGTAAAATAAGAAGACGCCTTGCGTTGCAGGGAAAGTCCTCCGGGAAGCAAACCTTCAGCTTCCAAGCCCCGTTCCACTCCTTCCTGCATGGTTTTCCAGACCACCTCAAGAAAATTCCAGATTTCCTTTTCCTCGGTATCTTCTACATATTCCCAGAATGATTTCCCGGTTTTATGACTCCAGTCCAGGATTTCTTTCATGGTATTCATTTTATATACATCTTTTTCTTCGGCGAGAGGGCTGTCTTCATTCGACAGGTCGCCTCCTCCAATACTGAAAATGTTCCAATCATCGACTACCCGGCCATTTTTTACGGATTCGAACAACATTCCGTTCGGATGGAAAGACAATACAACCTCAGGTTTCCATATAATTTCTACAGGTTTCGGAGAAAAAACGCCGATGATCGCTACATCCGTCAGGTGACCTTTTCCAGTTGCAGCCAGACTGCCGTAAAGAGTGACCCGGTATGACCCGGCATCCGGATTTTTTTCTTTGAACATGAATGCCGCTTTTTGAGGCCCCATGGTATGACTACTCGAAGGCCCATTCCCTATTTTGTATATTTCACGAATACTTTCCATAACTGTTTTATATGTAATCCGGCGGCAAAGGTATGTATTATTTTATGAATAACATCATTCCTATTATGGCGGATTATGGCGGAAAAATTGTACCTTTGCACTCTTATTCTTAAATCATGTCTGTAGAGAATAAAATCATAATAAAAGGAGCCAGAGTTAATAATTTAAAAAATATTGACCTTGCCATTCCCCGTAATAAATTTATTGTCGTTACCGGATTGTCGGGCTCCGGAAAATCTTCGCTTGCTTTTGATACCCTGTATGCAGAGGGACAAAGGAGGTATGTGGAGAGTCTTTCTTCGTATGCCCGTCAGTTCCTCGGACGGATGAGCAAGCCGGAATGTGATTATATCAAAGGGATTCCGCCTGCAATTGCAATTGAGCAGCGGGTGAATAC
>JAIRZF010000183.1 GCA_031267385.1 Dysgonamonadaceae bacterium
TGAAATACCATACAAATGTACAACTAAAATATCGTATTTATAACTTTAATCACATAAAAACGATAATGATCTTTTACTCTTTCCTGAAAAGAAACCTTGTTTAATCCGCCCTAATCCGATAAAGATTGCTTATTTTTGTATTCCAAACAAATTAAATATATCATGAAACGAACTCGTAAGTTCAAATAGTAAATGCAACGTTTTAGGAAAGGGAGAATAAGTTATAAAATTCAAAATTTTTTATTGACGGGAAAGGAAAGTTACTGTTTGTCCCCCAACATATATACGGAATGGAGATGGAAACAAAATTACTGTTAGAGATGATCGCCGATAGTCGGCAGGATGCATTCAGCCGGTTCTATAATTTGTATTACGACCGGGTATTCCGCTTTGCTTTCTACTTTTTGAAAGAGGAAGACGCCTGCCGTGAAGTCATTACAAATGTCTTTCTGTCAGTCTGGCAATCACGGAAAAAAATGAAAGATGTGGCAAACATTGAAACCTATCTTTACGTATCGACACGCAATGAGTCCCGGCGCTTTCAGATGCATCGGAAAAACGTGAACACGGTTTCGCTGGATGAGGTGCCGCTCCAGCTGGAAACATATCAGGAGGCTTCGGCGGAAGAACAGATGATTACGTCCGAAATGGAAACCCTGTTGACACGGGAAGTCAATCGATTGCCTGAAAAATGCCGGGTGATTTTTCTTCTGTCACGTGAAGAAGGTCTGACGCCGAAGCAAATAGCAGAGATACTCTCTATTCAGGAAAGCACGGTTCGCGTCCAGTTGAAAATAGCCATCGAAAAAATCATTACGGCTCTGAAACTTCATTTCCTTGAATAATAAAAAACATGGCCATCCCACCTTTGGAGGCATCGGTTAAAAGTTATTATTTGTCAATATTCGATGTGCATATGTTAAAAAATACAGTTTGTTTAAACGAAATCCAGACATCTGTACTCCTTATGAAAAAAGGACACAGATAGATGGCGACAAATAGAAAAAATACGGACGAAGCGCTGGATAAATGGCTTGATGAATTATTAAATGAAACGGAGACTCCCGCAACAGGGGATAATAGTCGTCCGTTCGCTGAAATAATTCGACGGATAAGGGTGTCGCCACAGATAGTCGCCATGGGCGAAGCGATGAAAGATGATATTCGGATGGAACTTCAACATCGTATCATGGTCGCCCGGCGGTGGACATTTTGGTTACAGACAGCTTCGATTGCGGCAACCGTTGCCGTGCTGCTGGTCATATCGAACTATTTTTCATACCGGCACGGTTACCGGCAGACAAACAAGGCTATTGTTGAAATGAAGAGCCCATTGGGAATGCAGTCGTCTATCATCCTTTCGGATGGCACAAAAGTCCGTTTAAATGCGGGAACAATACTTTCCTATCCATCCGCCTTTACGGAAAAGACACGCGATGTAACCATTTTGGGCGAAGCGTTTTTTGAAGTGGCATCTGATAAAAAACATCCGTTCATCGTTCATGCCGATGCGCTTGATGTCAGAGTGTTGGGCACGGAGTTCAACGTTAAATCCTATCCGGAAGATGACGTTATCGAAGTTACCCTGGAACATGGACAGGTGGAAGCAGGCATTAAAAATCAGCGTACATTTTACAGCATAGGCGTGGGGGAACAATTAGTTTTCAACAAAGCCCGGCACACTTTCCGGAAAGGACGCGTGAATACGGAATATTACAGCGGCTGGAAAGACGGTAAATTCTATTTCGAAACCATGCCTCTTGAACAAATCGCAAAACAACTGGAACGGCGTTTTAACGTTCAGATACACATTGCCTCCAAATCGCTGGAACAGGCTACTTTTACGGGTGATTTTATCCGGCAGGAGAATTTGAACCAAATTCTGCATGTTATGACTGTAAACCGTCAAATACATTATAAAATTGAAGGAGACCAGGTTTACATACAATAAAACAAAAAATATTAACCCTTAAAACAAAATGCCTATGAAATAAAGAACAAGTGTAAATGTAAAAAACGAAACGGAAAATGCTACCAACATCCTCCGTTTCAAAGTGACTTCAGCAAATTAAATTGACTAAATTATTAACTAAAATCATTACAAAAGTATGAATTTATTTTTAAACAAATGGCAGGATATACCGTTTATTAACCTTAAAAATGCCAATAAAATGAGACTGTCTGTTTTATTATATATGATAACTTTCGTTTGCGCTTCGGCATCAGTGAGTTATTCGCAGGAAACAAAAATAACAATGAACTTGCCGAACACCACCGTAAGAAAAGCTTTGGAGAATATTAAACAGCAAACAAATTTTTCATTCTGGTACAGGAACGAAGATATTGACCTGGATAAAACGATTGCAGTCGTCGCCAACAGGCAGGATGTACGCCTGGTGCTGGATCAGGTGCTGGTATCGCAAAATCTCTCATATACCATAGACGACAAGCATATCATTATCTATAAAAAGGCAGAACCGAACACGTCTTCAGCCCAACAGCAGGGGAAACATATTACGGGAATCGTCATGGACACGGAAGGAGAGGCCGTTATCGGCGTGAATGTAATAGAGAAAGGTGTCGTATCAAACGGTACAATCACCGATATAAACGGGAATTTCAGTCTGAACGTTTCTCCCGGCGCAACGTTAGTCATTTCCTACGTAGGTTATTCCACGCAGGAAGTAGCCGTCGGCAATCGGAACAATATGAATATCGTCCTGGAAGAAAGCACGCTCGGATTGGATGAAGTAGTCGTTATCGGATACGGTACTGTCCGGAGAGCCGATCTCACAGGTTCGGTAGCATCCGTAACCGGAGCGCAACTCAAGGATATTCCTGTCACATCTGCTTCACAGGCCATTGTTGGCCGTATGCCCGGTGTACAAGTAACCAAAACGGACGGTTCACCCGACGCGGACATTAAAATTCGTGTGCGCGGCGGCGGTTCCATTACGCAGGATAACTCCCCGCTGTTCATTGTGGATGGCTTTCCGGTGGACGACATCAATAACATTGCTCCTAGCGATATTGCATCCATTGATATCCTGAAAGATGCATCTTCAACCGCAATTTACGGGGCACGGGGAGCAAACGGGGTTATTATCATTACTACCAAAAGTGGTATTGAAGGAAACTCCAAAGTGAGTTACAACATGTATTTCGGGGTAAAAAATATCACAAAAAAATTAGATGTATTGAACCCGTATGAATACGTTTTCCTCCAATACGAATTACAGGATGCTAGTACGAATCTGAATAAGTATTTCGGCGATTTCCAGGATTTTGACCTGTATAAACCTGAGTTCGACGTAAAAAAAAGCATAAAAAGATTTGGTAAGTTGGATAATTTTTATTATCTTTATAGTTGAAAATCAATAAAATAAATAAAGATTATGGCACAACTTACCACTGACAAAATTACCGAAATTTATTGTATTGCAGACGATTTTTGCAAAGAATTTTCAGAAGAAATAAAAAAACACCAAAT
>JAIRZF010000190.1 GCA_031267385.1 Dysgonamonadaceae bacterium
ACGTTCAACTACTTCCGGAGGCAATTTATTTAAGTGTTCTATCATCATAGCCCGAAATTCTCTAGAATTTTGTCGTTTATTTTCTTCTTTCCCATTCTTTCGTCCAGAATGGTATTGGAAATAGTGTCGTGCAATTTAGTTGCTTTATCGAACAGATTTTTATCCAGGTTATATTCCCCGGTAGTCTTTCCTTTTCGGTAAGCTTTGTAAACTACACTTCCAATAGTAGTAAAATCAATCCGGAACTGATCGACATCATCAGGATCTGTCAAATCAATTATTTTTTCAACGGAATATCCAAGTATCCCGAAACTGCTTACTTTTGAAAGGAAGTCATCAGAATAGCTCATTTTTCAAATTCTTTTAACTCGATATCGGTTAGTTGCTTTCCGTTCCGCTTAATAATGACCGGTTGATTGTGTTGCTTCATGAACCGGAGATATCTGCGAACAATCAGATCGCAATACTTTGGATCCATCTCTACTCCATAACAAATCCGGTTCGTTTGCTCGGATGTAATAATAGTAGTACCTGATCCCAGAAAGATATCAAGGATGATCCCGTATAAATTACTGCAATCAATAATCGCATCTGCAACCAACTTGACCGGCTTTATTGTCGGATGATTTTCCAGGTTCTCCCGGTCCTTGGAACCAAAAGAGTTCATTCCGGTATATTCTCAGACGTTTGTCCTCTCTCATCCCTTTCCCGTGGGTTATAATCGGTAGGGATAAGATCTATTACTCTTCTTTGTTCTGTTTTCCATTTCAGTGCAACCATAACTGTGATATTTAGATATACAAAGCTATCTTGTAATGCGGATGGGATAAAGGACGTTTTGAATCGGATATATTTTGAAAAAAATCCGTGCATTTTTCGCCGTCCGGAAAGAACGAAAATTTTAACCTATCGAAATCCGCATAAATGAAAAGGTTGAATCATATTTCCGGTTTTTGAGATTCCATGTAATGCAAGGCGCGGAACCAGCGGCACGGGCTTCGGAAAGACACACGCAAAAACAAAATATCATTTTTAAAAAATATTCATTGATTTTCAGCATTTTAAGTGGTTTTGAAATATCAAAAGGGTCAAATCGGTGGGTGTTTTTTGAAATTTGGTTGTTTTTCTGTTAATTTTGGATAGGTTTTAAAATAAAAAAGCCCTCAAAAATAGAGGGCAAAAAATTATTTACTGATTACTTCTTCCAGAACTTTTTTTCTTATTTCGGCACCGGCAAGATTTTTCTCCCAGCTTTGTTTTTCTTCTTCAGATTTGTATTTCTGTTTGTTGATATTGCTTTGTATTCTTCGAATATTTTGTTCTACATTAGTTATTGCGGTCATCAGTGCGCCGGGATTACTTCTTTTAAGCTCGTACAACTCCGATAATTGGTCGTCATACTGTTTGCGTTGAATAACAATTGGATGCATATAAACAAAGATTTTATGCTCATTATAAGCTTGCAGTTCTGCGTTTGCCTGCCGGTTCCGGTTATCAAGTTCGACCATTTCAAGTGATAGCTCCGGTTTATCATCGAGTATAAAATGAATCTCCTGCATGCGATGGTAAGTATTAACACGTTCGTCATACAGGAGAATGCACATTTGGATATCCGGATTGGAATTATCCAACCAGTTTATTTCCGGGAACTCTTCTTGTTTGCTTCTTTTTTTTTAGGAGAAGTTTTTTCAAGTTCAGCCTCTTTTTCTAACAGCTCCTTTTCTTTGTCTTCTAATTCTTGGGCTTTTTCCTCAAGAGATTCTTCCTTTTCGTCGAGTTCCAATTCTTTATCAGTCAACTCTTCCTCTTTTTCCTCAAGTTCTAGCTCCTTATTGCTGAGCGCGGATTCTTTGTCAGATTTCATTTCATCGCTAGGATCTTCTTCAAGAGTTCTCGCAGCTTCTGCTTTGATTGCTTCTTCTGCTTCAGATTCTGTCAAATCAATTAGGATGTTATAAGTTCCAATAGGAAGTTCGTCTAATTCCAATCCATTTTCTTTCAAAAGGTTTTCTAGTCTGTCCTTGGAAATAAGATTTTTAGTTACTTCCTGACGGTTTACTAAGATTTCTTCTGGAGTTATTTTATCAAGAAGGTAGAAAAGCATTAATCCATCAAGCTTTGCACGACTGAATGAGTTTACAGCTCTCAAATCGGAATGGAAGCGGTGATTCGGAAAATATTTCGTAAACAGTTCACGATCCTTTTCAAAATACTTTCCATCTTTATTCTTAACAATAAAGTTGTTTTTTTTTGTGAATTCCATACAATTTTTCTGTATTAATAAAGGGTACAGAAATCCGCACCCTTATTTTGATTATCAAATTATCTTACGGAGTATCTTCTTCCACTTCAAGCGGTCCATTATAAAAATAAAATGGTTCCGGACATTCGTCACCTTGTAACTGTAAAGATATTCCACCACCCACTCCGTCAATCTGTCCAATATTAGTATAGGTTAATTTCAAACCACTAGAACATGGATTTCCTGCTATGAATTTTTGGTTATCAGAGCATCGAACCCAGATTGCGATAACATTTCTACCATTATTGTCATACACCCATTGCAAAGATTCCGGTGTAATTCCTTCAATTATGGGCGTTAACGTTATCACTCCATTTTCCGGAATTTCTCCAGGAGCTACATTTGGGTTGATTGATTTAGCCGTACCATCCAAATAATTCCATTTTTTACTTGGCTTCAATATGTCTACAGATATCGTTGCATCTGTGGCCGCAGGCCAATTGTCGACATCAACATCATTAAGATCTACTAAGTAAATTCGATATTTTGGTGAATTTAACTTTGACTTTGGATCTTGTTTTTTTAAGTTTAATATGACTGTCATAATTTTATTTTTTTTATTTTTTTAAAAGGGACGAAAGAATTACTCCAAACGTCCCTTCTAACGGGAAAGAAAGAATCAGGAAACTTTGCGATTTAACTCCAGGAAATTACCGGTAGGAACAACTACATTTTTTGTTTTTCCATTAACAGTTTGGGATTCCAATTTCAGTTCTGCATAAACCTTAATATAATCTCCAGCTGCTGTCGGAGTCCAATCCGATTTAATGTTTGCGAATTTTCCAGCTTTGGTAATCTTCGATACATTTGTTGTATCGCCACAGATGATTTTGTAAATACGTTCAACTGAAGCGTTTTGAATGTCTGTGATTTTTACAGTTGTAGTATTTTCACCTGTCTCAATTTCATAGCCGGTTAATCCGTCAATAACAGTTACATCAGGATCAAGCGTTACAACCGGATAATTTGTAAATAACCATTGCATGCGGCGTCCAGAGGCTTTCAGATCATCCAGCGTATTGAATTGAACACCCGGAGCTAATACTCCAGAGCCTTCTTTCCACCAGGACGCCATCATGAGTTGTTCTAAATCCTGTTGGAAATAGAATGCATACATTTCATTCGGTTTGTCTTCGTAATTTTCTACGTTACCTGGTTTAACAATCCACATTTTGTAGTCGTTCATTGCCATGTTGGGTACCCAAATAAGATTATTCGGAGAAAGATCAGCTACATTTTCCTTTGTCCCAGTAAAGTCACTGTCTTTTCCGTATTTTTCACGAAAACCTTTTACGTACCAGGGTTTATGCTTCTCATTTACGTAGGCCAAATACCCTTCCATGTTTGGAAGAATTTCCATTACTTTTTCGTAGAATGTTTCTACATAATCTACGATAGTTGAACGGTCATAAATTTTCAATTCGAAAAATGGAAGTACTTTCAATTCTTCTTCCACGCGCTGAATAGCACGCAAAACGCCATCAGAAGCTAACATAGCAGGCTGTGGAAAATCTCCCTGGCGAGGAATTTTCATTCCAACGACGCGGCGACGTTGCTGTTCATTAAACAGTAATGTTCCAAAATGTACGATGCACCATTCGAACAATGTCCACTTCATTGGATTGGAACCTTCCCGATTTATGTAACCGATATATTGTTTTTCCAATTCTTTCGGATCATCGAAAAAGAATTTGAACATTACATCATCCACATGGTAGATTTCTCCATCAAAATTGACCGCACCTTTGAAGTGATGACCGGAAAGGTAGCTTTGTGAAAGTTCTTCAAAGAAAGCAGTCGGAGCTGTCATCTTGTTTTGAACATTTGAAACTACCGGGAAGATACCTGCTACGGATTTCAATGTGCGCAAATAGGCGATAATCGTGTCCATCCGGCGCACAATATATTCACCCAATTTAGCATTCATTTTGGAATAATCCAGATAGGATTCGCCTTTGATCATCTTGTTATAATCCAACAATCCGATTTGATTGGAAGAAGCCAATTCGATGCAACGGGCTTTGAAATCTTTCGTGTAGTTATTAAAAGCTGCCCGAAAATCTGTTGCATCCTGATCGCGGTAATCGTCTTTACCTTTTCCGGTAGCAACCAGTTCGTTCCACCAGCTTCCACGTTTAAAATAATCATTTTCAATTCCAAATAGATGAGTTTTAGTGTGTACACTATGCCCCATAACTATTGCAAAGGCTTGGGCGGTCATTCCGGTTCCTGCTCCTGCAATCACAGCAATGGGAGTACTTGGCTCCGGTTGAGTAGCCAGAGTACGAATTGTCTGTGTCGCCGCATTCATTGCTGAAATAAATGACTGCGAGGCTTCTTCTATTGTAGCGGGAGCCTGAGCGGGAGGTGGAGTTCCGGTTGCTTCAGCGACATCTTCAAGAGCTCCAAAAATTTGTTTTTGAATTTCAGGAGAAATTGATCCTTGAGCATCTGATCCGGCCGGAGGAGTTTCTTCTTCTGGTTTATCCAAGTCTTCTTGCAAATCAACGCCGTATTTTTTCTTGTATTCGGCTTTGAAATTGTTCCAATCTTCATTTGTCATCTCATCTCGCTTTTCCTTAGTTGTGAAGCCAAGTAAAGCGAAAGTATCGGTGATCCGCTGTTTCACTGTTTTGTTCATCTGAATAAAAATTAAATGATTGATAAAATTTCTTTACGTTTTTCCACTAATTTTTCCAACTCTTCGACAACGGAGGTAAGTGTCCGGATTCCGTCGATCATTCCCAGTCCTTCAGCTTCGTATGCGTAATAGGTTTTACCCTTCATTACACTTTCGTCAATTTCGGGACGGTTTCCACGAACCATATCTTGAAAGTAGAGTACCAGTTTTGATAATTCTTCTTTCATTTTTTCGGGTTTTCCGGCAATGGCTTCTCTTTCCGGAAGATTCTTCTCAGAGGATTCCTCCGGATAAACTTCAACTAATTTGTACATGGCATTTTCTTTATTCGGAATACGCATTATTGCAAATACTCCGATACCTCCAACGCGAGCCATTTTGTTGATAGCATATATTTTGTCTAAGTAGGAAAATGCGATGTAACCGCATGAAGCACACATACCGTCTATAAATCCGTATGTTGGTTTTGTTTTTTCACGCAATACTTCTTCGAGTAAGAAAAGAGAATCTGTAGAACCTCCGGGAGTGTCTCCTTTGATAATCACAGCAGAAATTTTCGGAGACTGGTAAGCCATCCGGATGATGGTAGCGATATTATCCATGCCGTAATACCACCAATAACCATATTTCATCATGATACCTGTGAGAGGAATGATAGCAATTGAACCTGCAGTCCAGGAGTCAAACGGATTTACCGAATTGTCATCTTCATCAGTTTCCAGATATATGTCTCCACGGGTAGATACAATAGTTTGTTCTATTATTTCCGGCTTGAAAGTTCCGTTAAGAATTGAGTTAGTTATTTGGTTAAGCATCTCATGTCCTGATGAATGAATCATCAGGTTGGATGCCTGTACTTCTTGTAAGAATTGTTGTTTTAACATTATTGCGCAAATAATTTTACGCAATGTTACTCCTTATATATAGGGCGATAAAGGACGAAAAAAGCCCCGAAACTCATTGGAGAAACGGGGCTATGAAATTAATTCGATTGGTATACTTTTTTATTTATTTCTGCAACAAATCCGATAATAGCTTCTTCTACTGTCGGCGCATGCCAGAATAATTGGCGTTTCCCGTATTGGGCACGAATAAAATATTCACGTGCATGATAATACTTTCGTTGCCATATAGCTACTTCTGTTTTCTAATGGCTGTTGACTTACATGTGTTTGCATAACTGTAAATTTTAAAAAAAGGCAGGTCACCGCAAACACATTCTAAGTTAATAGAAAAGTCTCGGAACTTACATCCGTATGCCTGCCTCGTTAATAATGTTGTTAATTGAAAATCTGATTTCATCACTTAAAATGTATTTGCACTGCAAATGTGAGAATAATTTTTGAGACCTCCAAACATTTACGGCTCCGACTTACATTTAAATGAATAATTATCATTAACCTTATCGTCTGATACTTCTGTTATAACCGGATATTGTTTTGAACCAACATAAAAAATAGTATCATTAGTTTTCATTCGGAGTATTATCGGAAAATTACTATACTGTTTAAGAATAGCATCCGGATCATTCTTTGTTGTAGCTGTAACTGTTTCTTCTTTTATTGGTCCGGGAGCAGCTTGTTTTATTTCCGATCGGTAAACCGGCTTTTCGGGAACGTTCAGTTTTTTCCATTCTCCGGATGGAGTAAGTGTTACTTGTCCGGGAATCATTAACTGAATTTCCGAGACAAAAACAAAATCGATGGAATTGCATATAATTTTTGGCATATACAGCTATATTTTATTGATAATCAGCGACATAAATGAATCGTGCAAGTTTTTTACATTTTTCAGGACAAAACAATACACTTGCTCACTGAAATTTTTTCTTAGAATAGGCTCTTTTTTCACGCTCACGGACCCGATTTCTCCAACGATAGTAACTTTTTACCAAAGCATCTTCAGAAATGGAGTTGATTCCATATTTGCTCATGAATAAGTGGACAGAATCAACGATACGAGTACCATTTTTATGTCGTTCATTTTCAATGAATTCTCTGAAATCTGCCCACATCATAATTTCAATCTTCTGTTCTATTTTCTTTTGTGAACGACTTCCGAGATAATTATAGTATTCCGGAGATTTGGATCCATATCTTTCCGGTAGAATGATTTCCAAATTTCCTTTGTCAATGTGGCAATTTTCCGGACGTTTTACTAATAAATCCCAAATAAGGATATAAAGATCAATCTGATCAGGAAAACGTACCGGGGATTTTTCGTTAAAATCATTATATCTACCAACTACATATTCCCGAAGATGATTTTTTATTTCAATTTTTGTCGTAACCATATCAAAAACAGATGATCTTTGCCACTAAATTAATATTTAATATGCTAAAATACAAATATTTAAACAATGAGTTGTGAATAAATTAAAAATATTTTGAATGTGCATTTTCTCTTGCTACATGCTACATTGTTGTACCTGATTGAATATGTTGTATTTATGTGTAGTGTCATAGATTTATTTGACATTTTGTAGTACCTTGTAGTATGTTGTAGTATGAAGCGTTTATTTTTCTTCCTACTACACGCAAATGATTGATTAACAATAAAATAAATACACTTGTAGTATGTAGTAATTAAACTTTGACATTTTATTTTATTCTTGATTATAGTATTATTTTAAAATCTTATTATTTTTAAATTAATAATTATATATTGTTGATATACAAACGCTTAACGTGATAACGTTGTAGCGGGATAAGGGAACCGTTCCGGGTCTTTTTGCTATCAAAACCTAAAGAGGTTAAAGCAATTCCCATGGTCCTTGAATTGACGGAAGTAAGGTGTTCACCCCTAATCAACCTGTTTTTTCGTAGATCGTTGATGATCTCGGTGGCGTTCATCCATTCTCCATCATCTTCTGTAGGGTGGGCAAAAAATAAATTCGCGTAGCGGATAGCATTGGTTTCGATTGCATACTTTGCATTGAAGTTTTCGAATTCTGAAAAATCTTTCCGGTCAAACTTCCATGAGAACCCGGAGGACTCGTATAACATAAGGGCTTCGGCCCACATTTGATCAACATCGACCACTTGAGCATACTCTTCCCAGTAGATATCTTCCAGTTCGATGCAACCGAAACGTCGGTATCCAAAGTTTTCGGCCAAAAAACCGCCCTTTTCCTGGCATCTGTTCGACGTTCCAAGTACAGCTGCTATCTTCTTGCGTTTGATGGCAAATTCTTCCCCACGACGGCGCGTTGAAAGGTATGGATTACACTGAACCATCTTCCATGTTTCGATAGATCCTTTGTTAATTCCAACTAATTCATCGTGGATAACAAATGGATGACGTGTGTAGGCATCTTCCAGATCAAACCGGCTTTCATTTTCACTCGCAATAGTAGAATAATATTTTAAATAATTGGGTATGAAATGATTAGAGAGTGAACTTTTTCCATAACCTTCTCCCGCCTGAACGAATGTCAACATCACCTCGTTTGGGATATTATCAATCCATTGTGCGATAGAAGATACCATCCACTTCCGGATGATCCGGTTTGCCCGTTCCTGAGAATATGCCGGCTGATCAGCGTCGAACTCCCGACACTTCAGGTAGGAGCATAGTAAATCAATGTGGCTTTTTCCGGCATATTTTCCACGCAGCGAATCAATGTAGGTCCGGATCGGGTCAAATGGTTTGATATAGTTCCGGGAGCGAATAATCTTCCGGAGAATGGTTTCCGACACGGATGTTTCACATTCTTCTACAAAATGAAGGTAGATATCATCGAATGAAGGCGGTTCGGAGTATCGTTCCGGATCCTTGCATTCAATTGTTACTTTTGCCGGATCGTGGGCTGGGATATGGATAATATAATGTTCATTCAGAAAGTCAACTGCCTTCTGAATTGCACCTCGTTTGTCGAATAATTCTCTCTGTTTGTTGAATGGTTCTACTTTCAGAGAACCAGGGCGCTTCTTTCCTTGTGACATTTAGTGATGTTTGTTTTTGAATTCATATTCTGTTTGTTTGCGCTTGTCGGCATATTCTTTGAATGCAGTCATGATCAACTGTGCATCGACGCTTCCATAGAATTTGCCGTATTTTCCTTCTAATATTCCTTCCAATATTAGTTTCAGGTCGGAAAGGTAGAAATAAAAATATTTTGCATACAGGATAAATGAAAGCTTCTGTGCTCCGGCCGGAGGAAGAGGTTTGTTGATGTTGCTGACTTCATTCAAATAGTTCAACCACTCATAACAATACAATACTCCTCCATCACATTCGCCGTAAATTTTGTGTTTGTATTTTTTAAATGCATCGTTGATTTCTCTAAGTGTGATTCGTCTTTTCTCAATTGATTGACTAATACTGTTCACATTCCAGTATTGTATTATCAGATTTTCCGCTTTGCATTTATCATAAAATTGCTCCCAGGTCATGGAAGAAAATTCTATATTTGTTTGTTCATGTGCTGTCATTTTAATAATCTTTTTAAGTTTGACTTTTGTTTTATTTTTGTAAATTCACTAAGAGCAGTTATCAATTCTAAAACTTTTTCTTTCGGAGGTTCTGGAAGATCATGATTGCCAGTATCGGCTCCAATGTTTACTTGAACAGGCCGGCATAGTTTAATTGCATCAACCATCCTATCAAGGTCAAAATCCATTACAGGTTCAATTGTTATATGGGATTTAATAGCTCGACTGATTTCATTCATTGCAGTTATTCGACCGACAATGCTTGGACAATAACTCATGATCTCAGGATAATATCTTTTTGCTGCCAATAGTAGGTTGTACACTTTATTCTTATATTCGTCTGCCGGAAGAATATATTCATAAGAGCCACATGTATACTCAATAAATGCTTTGGGGTTCTGCACACGGACCAACGCAGCTCGATAGTCAAAATACCATTTCCAACGAAAGTAGAATTCTAAAGTCATGTCAGTTCTATAATAATATACCTCTGCTAATGATTCATATTTCGAATCTTTGTTGAGTCTAATTTTAATAAAAAATCTACGCTCTATATTATTATTTTCATTCATAATTAGTTATCAAATAATCCTTTTTGTATCGTATAATTATAAATAAGAACTTCTGTCCGGAACTGAGTTTCCTTCTTTCTGGTACCACGACCTAAATTTGTGATTCTCAAATCTACTTCTATCTCCCGGTAATTCCAGCTGTTTTTTCCTGTATAATCTTTTAGCAAGTCACTCCAATAATTCGACAGTATAAATTTACCTTGTATTGTTTCTAATAATCGGAGCAGCTCTTCCAAATGCTCAAGAGTATATCCGGAATAATGTTGTTGAACGCATCCGGGATAAGGCGGATCCAAATAGAATAATGTTTCCGGAGTATCCCGGTCCTGAATTACCCGGAGTGCATCTCGGCAGGAAATTTGAACATTGTCCAGACGCTGATGGAGACGCTCCGTAAATTCTTCACGTTTATATTTTATGAAGGTTCCGGTATGTCCTCCGGTAGTTCCATTACACCATTTCCAACCGCCGTGCATACTGCCGGCATAAGATCCGTTAGTGATCAGCCAGATTGCCCATGCTTTTTCAATGTCATTCGCTTCAACACGACCGTTCCAAATGTCTTTTGCATGGTAGTACATCGTTTCGGAATGTAGTGTTTGTTGGATGAGTTCCTGAAGTTCCGGGAAGCGGTTTTGCACGCAGAAATAAAAGTTGATCAGATCATTGTTATGATCGTTTATCACTTCGATTCCTGTTTTCTGCTTCCGGAAAAATACTGCTCCACCACCGAAAAACGGTTCGACATAAATCTTGTGCGCCGGCATCATAGAGATAATCTCCGGAGCGATTCGTTGTTTGCCTCCGTAATATGTAATGGGCGTACGCATTCAGATAGGGCTATTTTTAAATAAACTACATTTATTGATTTTCAGATTTCCTGATGAATTTGATTAATTGAAAGACTTGTCATTTTTTGTTCAGGTAGCACGGGTTCTTCTCCGGATAATTGTTTTTCGGATGGGCAAATAATATTTCGATAATTATTTGCACAAAACAATTCAAGCATCTGCATGGCACGTTCTTCATCCTTCCGGGAGAAACGATATAACTGTGTCAATCGGGAATTCTCAACCCGTGATGGAAGAGTCATATTATGGCTTTCTGTCAGGTAGTCTTTATAATACTTCCACATGGCTTTGAATCGTTCGGATTCGAAAGGGTATTTAATCTCGATCGGATTGATTGGATCAATCATGACATCAAGCTCTTCGACTGATTTTGTAATTTTCTCCCACTCTTTAGCAAGATGTTTTTTTATCTTTCCGGATTGTTTTGTTTGAGGAAGGAATTCAAGCGTTTTGGAGATAAGATCCCCGTAGCTTGCAAGATTTTCACATAATTTGTTCCAATGTAATTTCATCTTTTATTTCATCGTAAAGTGATTTCATCCCCGGATCAATATCGATCAGATCATTTGCCTTATTTACTGAATGTAAGACAGTACAATAATCTCGATTAATATATTTTCCAATTGATTCATAAGTTTTTTTTGTCAATTCTCGCGTAATTAAACAGAATAAGAATCTTGCTTCGCAAAGCTCTTGTTTTCGCGATAATCCTTTTATCATTTGAATATCTAATTCAAACTTGAAAGCAACGCATTCCAATATTCTATCTGGTTTAATCATGATTACAGATTGTATTTTTCAATTAAATCAATCAAGAGATCAATGAAGATTTCATTTGTAAATCCGAATTTTTTTTTTATTTTTATTACTGTTGCTTCGGACCCTTCTGAATGCGTACAACTATCCACTTCGAGTACTTGTGACCTCTCTAATTCGTCAAGCATGGGCATTGTCATTCCGGCTGTGGAAAACATTGCAATGCTATCTCCTGCCGGAGAAAAAGTCATTTGATTGTCTTTTGTTAAAATTGTTATCGACGCTTTGCGTATAATAACTTGTATGTCAAATCGTTTCATTTTCTTTCGTGTTATTAGTGTCGCAATTAAATTATTCCAAAATCACGCTTTCAGGCATGTTTAGTTTGTTTGCAATGGATTTTACAGCCACAACTTTAGTGAATTCTCCGTTTTCTTTATTCTCTCTAAGAATTCGGGATATGGAAGCATCAGACAAGTCAAGTTGACGCGCTAATTCGCGGCGAATTCCCGTACTCGATTTTACAATTTCTAAAATTTCTTTTCTTAATTTCATTTTTGTTTGTTATTTTTATTGATTAAAATTACTGTGCAAATGTATAATTTTATCGGAATAAATTCCAAATAAATTCAATATTTTTTCCAAATAAATTCGACACATAAATATAATTTACTGATTATCAAATTATTAACTTTGCAATAATGAAGAAAAAAATTGGACAACTGATTGAAGAGCGAGTAAGGGCTGAAAAAATGGAAGTTACAGCTTTTGCGAAAGCTATTAATAAAGAAAGAAGCAATGCCTACGACATCTTTAAAAGAGATAATATAGACATTATGCTGTTGAAAAAAATTGGACAGGTACTTGATTATGATTTTTTTCAGGATTTACTTGCTCCGGAAACCAAGCAAATGATGATGATAAAAAGGGGAATTACAAAAAAAGTACTTATTGAAATAGAACTTACAGAAGATGAAATAAACTTCTTGAATATAGAAAAAAAACTGATAAATATTAAATAAAAAAAATTATGGTTCATATTAGCAAGGAGAGACAGAAAGAAATTGCAATAGTATTGCAATCGGAGCAATATTCCGGAGTTGAGATTACAGAAGAATTGATACTTGCTGTTTTGAAAAAAATAGAAGAAACCGAAAAAAAAGTTTCAGAAGTCATTGATAAATTAAATTTACCGCCTAAGGGTGTAGGTATGGGGCCTTGGATTGTTTAGCAATATAAATTTTAATGAATAAATGACATGAATAATATTGAATTAAAACCAGGTGATTTCGTCACAATAAAAGATGACCCTACAAAAAGGCTAAAAATGATATTTAAAGGAATCGTAAATGGAGAAGCGGTTTGTCTTCAAGTTTCATCTACTTCTTTCGATATGCATTTGTTAGAGAAAATGGGAGGTGAAGTTTCTGAAGAAATAATGGAACAGATAGATGTGGACGAAAATATCTATTAATAATAGACAATTATAAACATAAACACGAAATCAGACAAAAATATACAGAAATAAAAAACTTAGTAATCAAGGAGTTGTGCGAGCTGATCAGTTTCCCTTCAGCCGCACGAAGTGGAAATTCAATACTGAAAATCAATGATTTACGCGAATTAAGGGTTGACCTCTAATTAAAAAAAGTGCTGAATAACAGCAAAATAGTTCTTTAAATATTTGTATATATCCGTGAAAATCAGCAAATTAGAGGAATATTTACCACAATAAATCTCTAATGATGACTCCCAAGGATAGTAAGACAAAGTTAGTAAAAATTTATTGTTATGTATGCGAACAGTACGAAAAAGATTTACAATATCTCTGCCAGCGTTTCAGCAACAACAATAATCCGGAATTTACAGGCCAGGAAGCGATTACAATTTACTTATTTGGATTCACTACTGTCCGGTAAAAAAATAAAGAGCGAGGAGTATTGATTTTCCTCGCTCGGAGGTTATCTTTGTAATCACAACAAAACAAGGTAACCCATGGGCAAAAGTACAAATTTTATCGGA
>JAIRZF010000290.1 GCA_031267385.1 Dysgonamonadaceae bacterium
TTATTTTGGAGGATGTGGATATGGCCGTACGGTCTGCCGTTTCTGACCGTAATGAAGATGCCGGCTGGTCGTCGGGGCTATGCGGAATATTTACCTATCTTGTAATGAGGCTGGAAAAAACATCGGATGTTTTGAGCAAACAGTATATATACAACAGGAACAGTTTAAATATGCTGTTGGATTCTCTTGACAGTATATCCGTTGCAAACGATTTTGACAGGGAACCGTTTATTGACGGGCTAACAAAGTTGTTGCGGATGAACATGTTTTCGCCGAAAGTAAAATCCCTGTTGAACAAATATCGGGCTTGCCGTTCGGAAACAGTTGAACGCCAAAAATCCCGAATATCAATTTATGCCGTTGTCGTTTTGCATAATGGCATGAAATGGTACGGGAAATGCTTCGGGAGTTTGCGGGAGTCCTCATTCCCTGTCCATATTGTTGCAATAGACAATGCTTCCGGGGATGAAACCGTATCTCATGTATCCGCAAATTACCCGGATGTGTGCCTGATACGGTCGGAGCGCAACCTGGGATTTGCGAAAGCCTGCAATATCGGGATACGTCATGCGCTGGAACACGGAGCGGACTATGTTTTCCTGCTGAATCAGGATGCGTGGATAGAAAGGGAGACACTGCGCGTGCTTCTTGACGTTTTTTTGAAAAATACCGATACCGGGATTGTGTCGCCGGTTCACCTGAACAGTTCGGGAAAGGAGATTGATAAAACGTTTATAAACTATCTGCCTGAAGACTTTGTCAGCGACATTTATACGGGATGCATGAAAGCCGTCTATCATGTGCCTTTTGTAAATGCGGCGGCATGGCTGGTCAGCTGTGAATGCATTAAAAATATCGGCTGTTTCGACACGGATCTTTTTGTTCATTACGGAGAAGACAATAATTTCTGTCAGCGGGCTTTATATCATGGATACGGGGTTTATATACATACGGGAACAACTATTTTTCATGACAGGCCTGGACGTTCCTATGGCTATATGCGATCCCTATTTACGGAAGAAAACGAATTTCTTTCCGAGAAAAAAAATCTCGGCAATATAAATGTTTATTACGATATGAAAAAGCATCTGTTCGATGCAAAAATATCCATACTCGTCAGTCTGTTCCTAATGAGATTCGGCAGGATCGGTTATCTGCGACGGTATACCGCCGTGCTGAATAAAATAAGGGAATCCAGGGAGTTGAATGTGCGGAACCGTCAGATATTAACCCGGATTAAGAAAAACTTGCCGGCACAAAAAGCCAAATATATATAACTGCCGGCAACAGATGCCCAACATTCCATTCAGTCGTATCCTTCGCTGAAAATTTTCCTTAGGGGCATAATGAAGCGTTCTAGGAGGGAGATGTTGTCGGTGATGATGTCGGCCCGGCCCTGCATGCTGGGGCGGTGGGGCAGCGTTTTTCCGTAGTTTGTGCGCAGTCCGTCGGGAAGTCCTATCTCCACGGTATAATACACTGATTCGCCCGATGCGGTCGGGACTAATGATATATTGTCCACGGTTCCCCTTAACATTCCAAACTCGCTGTCGGGGAAGTTGTCCAGCCTGACATTGACATGCTGTCCGGTTTTCACTTTCCCGGAACGGGCGACCGGCAGCGAGGCCCGGCCGAAAATCCGGGATTCCGATGACGGTATGACCGTAAAGACCGCGTCTCCCGCGTGCACGTTCTGGTTGCCTGTCCAGTAGCGGGTGAATGTGACGGTCCCGTCGATGGGCGAGATCAGGACATAATTCATCTCCCACGCGTGTATTTCCGTCCTGATCTGTGATACCGCCGAGCGTATCTGCGAACGGAATCCGTTGATCTTTTCCGCATGCTGATATTCCATGTCCATCAGCGATTCGCGCATCTGGCTGATCTGTATCCGCATGTCGTTTATCGCCGCAAGCATGTTTTCCCGCGTCAGCTGTCCCTGCAGCTGACGGCTTCTCGATTCGTCGAGTTCCTTTCCGGATATGCCTCCCTTTTCGTGCATGGTTGAACTTCTTTCATGGTTTTTGTCGGTCAGGGCAGACTGTTCTTCCGTTATTTCCTGCTGGCGGAGCAGGCTCCGGTACTGTTCCACGTAACGGGCGATGCGTTCTTCCGTCATTTTCATTTTGTTCGGGTAGTATTGCAGGCGCATGTACTCGCCGCAGTTAAACAGTGTGACGTAAAACGACAGATACGACGGCTGCAGATCGCCGAGCTGCAGGTTTTTTTCCGGCATGGCGGGGGCGGAATCCTGGCCGGGATCAAACCGGTCTAGAAAGCGTTTCAGATACAGGACGTCTTCCGTCCGTGCGGGATTGTTGATTACGGCAAGGTAATCTCCCGTTTTTACTTTCTGTCTGTCCGCCGTGTTCAGCATGTCCAGTTTGCCCGACGAAAGCGCCACGATGTCGGCCGGGGGCGTGGATCCCGTCAGCACGACTGGGGCTTCTATGACGTCGGGGTATTTGAAGAAATGGCTGCCGGTTAGCAGCACGACAACGACAAGAAACAGCACGTTTATGCCGCGCCGCAGAATCCATGAGGGTATTTTTCCCATGATCTCCTGCAGTTCTTCGCTGCGAAGCTCCACGTCCTTGTGTTCTGTTTGTTCCATTCCGCTCATTCCGTTTCAGTTTCCCATTTCCAGTTGATTTCTGACCAGCTGGTAATAGATTCCCTGCCGGTCGGTCAGTTCGCGGTGCGTGCCCTGTTCGGCTATTCTGCCTTTGTCAAGGACGATGATATTGTGGGCGTCCCGGACGGTGCTCAGGCGGTGGGCGACGACGGCGACGGTCCTGCCGGTGTAAAATTGATGGAGGTGTTCCATTATTTCCCGTTCGTTTTTAGCGTCCAGGGCATTGGTTGCCTCGTCGAGGAAAATAAATTCCGGGTTTTTGTATACTGCCCTTGCGATGAGTATGCGCTGCCGCTGTCCCTGGCTGATACCGCCGCCTTCCATGCCGATTTTCGTATTGTAGCCCAGCGGCAGCGAGTCGATGAAGCCGCGTATGTTCGCTACCGTGACGGCATGCAGCAGGCGTTCGCGGTCGACCATCTCGGCACCGACCGCGATGTTGCGGGCGATCGTGTCGGAGAAGATGAATCCGTCCTGCATGACTGAGCCGCTATGTGCGCGCCATACGCGCTGGTGGATGTTTTCCAGCGGCGTATCGCCGATTTTTATGCTGCCTCTGTTCGGCTCGTAAAAACCCAGCAGGAGTTTTATCAGCGTCGTCTTTCCGCTGCCGCTGGCGCCGACGATTGCGGTGATGCGATTTTGGGGGATGACGAGGCTTACGTGGTCGAGCACATGGTCCCGGTCTGCGCCGTCATAGCTGAAACTGAGGTTTTCGACTGTTATCGTCCGGTTTTCGGGCAGTTGGGTTATCTTTACGTCATGCGGACGGACTTCGTCTTCCTTTCCGTGTATTTCGTTCAGGCGCTCGAGACTGATCTTTGCGTCCTGGAGGGACTGGGCAAATCCGATGAACTGCCCGATGGGGGATGAGAGCTGACCGACGATATAGGACAGGGACATCATCATGCCGAGCGTCATGCTGCCTTCCACTACGCCTTTGGCGGCAAGGTAGGTGATGAATATGTTTGTCGTCTGATGGAAAAATACCGAACCCATCTGCTGATACTGTCCCAGGGCCAGCCCCCGGATGCTTATCTTAAAGAGTTTCACCTGTATGCGTTCCCACTGCCAGCGTTTTTCCGTCTCGCAGTTGCCCAGTTTGATTTCCTGCATGCCGGTGATGAGCTGGAACAGGTTGCTCTGTTCGGCGGCGGACTGTGCAAAGCGCCGGATGTCGAGTTCGCGGCGGTATTTCATGAACGCGAGGATCCAGGCGACGTAAAGCCCGTTGCCGGTCAGGAATATGGCGAGAATCGTCAGGTTGTACCAGCCGAGGACAAGGCCGAACACGATAAAATTGACGAACGAGAAAAGCGTACTGATGGATGAGCCCGTCATGAACGCTTCGATGCGCCGGTGGTCGCCGATCCGCTGCATGATGTCGCCGATCATCTTCGTGTCGAAGAAGCGGACGGGCAGGCGCATGAGTTTGGCCAGGAAGTCGGATATGAGCGAGATGTTGATGCGCGTATTTATGTGGAGCAGGATCCAGCTTCGGATGAAGTCGACCGACAGGCCGGCGATGAAAACCACCAGCTGGGCGATCAGGATGAGCGTTATGAAATTAAGGTTGTTGTTGCGGACGCCTGTGTCGACCATCGACTGCGTAAGGAACGGCGTGATGAGTTGCAGCAGGCTGACGGTTATCATTCCGAGAAGAAGCTGCACGAACTCCCGCCGGTAAGGCGTCAGGTAACGGAAAAAGAAGGACAGGCCACGGTCGCGCGTTTTCCGTTCGTCCTCCATGCCGGAGAACTCCGGCCCCGGTTCGAGCAGCAGCGCCGTACCGGTATCCTGTTCGTCCCTGCGGGTACTTATCCAGCAGCGTTTAAATTCTGCTTCGGTGAAAGTCACTTTTTGGGTGGCGGGGTCTGATATATAGTACCGGTCGTTTTTAATTTTGTAAAGCGTGACGAAATGATTCTGGTTCCAGTGCAGGATGCAGGGCAGGGGCGCTTCCGTTTTCAGCTGTTCGAGGGAAATCCTTACCCCGCCCGTCCGGAATCCGATTGATTCGGCGGCGTCGCTGATGCCGAGCATCGACACTCCCTCGCGTGTGATGAACGAACGTTCGCGCAGCGTCTGCAGCGTGTAGCTGCGACCGTAGTATTTCGCAATCATGCGAAGACAGGTCGGTCCGCAATCCATGGCGTCCAGCTGGCGGTAGTGGGGGAATGTATCTGTCATTTCATTAGAAAATTCTTTATAAAACCGTCCCAAAATTATATCAAAGATGCGGAAACTCCAAAATAATCACCGTTTTTTTTTGCAATCGGAAAGATTTTTATACCCTTCCGACACTTTAATATTTATTATGATTATATTTGCCTGTTGTATCATTCTGTTTTATACCTTTGGCTCAAAATAATAGCTTATGTTTGATTCCATGAATAAAGAGCGGGAGGATTGTTTTTCGGAAGTAGAAAACAAAACGGTTAACAGGTGCTTGCAGGAGAAATCTGTTATCTCTTTGTTCTTTCATAATATTCCCTCTATACCTGCATCATCAGGTAGAAATGAAGAAATTTCCAAAGTTCAAATTGAAGCATTCAAACGTATGTCAAAGACAATGAATGAAAGTATTTACATGATTGATTTTCATAAACGATGCTTTCTCTTTGTTTCCGGCAACGATCTCCTTTTGTCGGAATTTTCTTCCGGTAACGTTTTGAAAATGGGGTACGATTTTTACCCGAAGATCGTACATCCGGATGATTTACCATTGTTCATTAATATACACCGTGCTATTCTGCAATATTTATTCGAGCCTGACGGTAGCCAACAAGAAATTGATTATTTTGCATTTAATATCAGATTGATGAATCACGGGCTGCCGTTGATGGTTTATCATAAAGTGAATCCCGTCTTTGAACAGGGTTATGCGGGGATGGCCATTTTCCATCTATTCGATTCTGTGATACATAAATCCGGAAATCTGGAAATTTTCTTTCGTGACAAAAAAAAGAGCAGTTTGTATTCTTTCAAAAAACAACAATGGCAACCACGAGAATCACCCAGCCTCACAAACAGGGAGAAGGTTATTTTGAAATTATCCAGGCAGGGTAAATGTAATAAGGAAATAGCCGATATCCTCCACGTATCCGAAAAGACAATCCGGAATACAGAAACGGCACTATACGAAAAATTAAACGTTCACTCTATGTGTGAGGCTATCATATACGCGGCTAACCATCGGATGATATTCGTATGACTATGATAATGAGGCAAAAATAAAATCGGGACAAATGTCCTATTGCAGAGTATTTTATAAGGTGTTATTTTTAACGCATTATTTACATAATAAAATTATAAATGACATGAGAAAATTAGGTAAAATCAAATTGAATCAACTCAGCAAAGATGAGTTGGATCAACGTAAAATGAATGCGTTAAAGGGTGGTTGTAGTTGCTATGATAAATGTCATGGTGATTGTAATAGCTGTGGATCCTCCAGTTTTCCTGCTACATATGATCAATGGTACGATCTCAATTACCCTGGTAGCGGTAGCGATTTCGTATATTAGTGTTATTCTGATTATATGTTAGTTATGTACACAAGAGTCCAAGAATTAACAACCGATAATGTCGTTATCGGTTGTTTTTATTGATCTGTCATGATACAATCATTTATTCATACATCTGAAAATAACAATTTATATATATACGATGACCAATACAGATTATCTATATTGGTACACCCTGAATTTGAGAAAGCGTATGAAAAATCTAAGGATACCGATCCGTATTATTTGAAAAAATATGCGTATTTGAGGGAGCACGGCTTCTTTGCAAAACCAAAACTTGCCGATTTTGTAAAATTGGAAGAGTCAACTGTAAGAGAGAATATAATTAATACCAAACAGATTGTCTTTGAAGTAACAGATTCGTGTAATCTAAGTTGTACATATTGTGGATTTGGGAAATTTTATGAGGGATTTGATGAAAGGAATGGGAGAAAAATAAATACTCGTTATGCAATAAATTTACTGAAATATATTTTCGATCTTAAACCTAAGAATAAACACAATAGACTGATTATAAGTTTTTATGGCGGCGAAGCACTTTTGAATATGAATTTTATCAAACGGATAGTAGAAGTAGCCAATCAATTAAATTCTGAAAAAGAGATGGAACTTGAGTATTCCATGACAACTAATGCTACGCTGATACACAAATACATTGATTTTTTAGCTGCAAATAATTTTCGTTTGTTGATTAGTTTGGATGGAAACAAAGAAAATCATAGTTATCGGGTTTTCAACAAAAATAACAAAAACTCTTTTCATAAAGTAATTGAAAATATTGATTTGATCCAAAAAGATTATCCTGAATATTTTTCTTCTCATGTAAATTTCAATGCCGTTTTGCATAATAGAAATTCAGTAAAAGAAATTTATGAATTTATTTGTATGCGATATAATAAAATCCCAAGAATCGCAGAATTAGACATGAGAAATGTAAAATTGGAGAGCAAAGATAATCTCGAAAGGATGTTTCAAAGCAAACGGAAAAGTGAAATCGAATTCCAAAAGGAAGAATCCGACTTATCCCGTATAACACACGGTTATTCGTCATTATACAGGGATTTGACCGATTTTTTAAAATATCTTTCTATCAATTACTATGTATCCA
Source organism: Dysgonamonadaceae bacterium (assembly GCA_031267385.1). Classification (GTDB taxonomy): domain Bacteria; phylum Bacteroidota; class Bacteroidia; order Bacteroidales; family Azobacteroidaceae; genus BNXB01. Next base: position 7,271 of record JAIRZF010000290.1, read on the forward strand.
ATATAAACGCCTTGTTACATATCGTGGAAAAATATTTGCCAACAAGTACTTGTACTCCTTTTTCAAAAAAAATGTTTTTAACTAATCGCAACAAATTGTTGCCTTGCGAAAAAATTAACTATAAATATTCCATAGGAAAAGTGAATGAAAAAATAGAAATTGAGATTCAGGAAGTTACGCGGCAATACAATTTTTATTATGAGCATTTAAAAAAGTTTTGCCAAACTTGTTATGCTTACAAGTTTTGTGGAGCATGTCTGTTTCAGATAAAAAATATAGACAATGTAAACACGAAAGAATTTGTTTGTGACAGATTCCAAGATCAGAAGGCTTTTAAAAATAAATTGCATCGTATTTTTTCTTTTCTTGAAAAATATCCGAATGATTTTTTTCAAATATTTGAAAATGTAATATTCGAATGACATACATGAAAACTGCTACTGATTACTGGTTCTCCATTGAACCTTACGTATTTGTTGGAATAACAAAGAAATGTGTGTTATTGTATAACACCCTTGACGGAGCAACTATTGAATCAGATAAGGATGAAGTAATTGAACTCTTGCAGGAAACGCTCAAAAAAGAAAATTGTGGCGTCGTTTTATTAACAAATGAGCGATATAAACAAAAAGACATCAACAGTTTTATTAGTGAGCTTCGCGAAAAATATATGGGCGATATCATTGAAGTTGCTTTAACAAAAGGTAAGCCAATTCAATTGTTGCCTTTTTTCAATTTTCCGAATAAGCAAGAAATATACAAAAAACATAATTTTTCTCCGCTAAAAGATGTTTTAGAAAATCTATCCGAAATCAGTATCCATGTAGATTCCACAACTGACGTAACAAAACTAATTCCTTTTTTGCTATCAATCCCGGGAAATCCAACTTTTAATATTATTGGAAATATTGAGGAGGTTGCAAATTATAGTAAATTATTGTCTTATTTTGTTCAACATCTATCACCGAAAAATATGTTGTGTTCCTATAAAAATGTGATCGCTCTGCAATCGGCTTTTGAGAATAATTTTTCATATCGGATATCGGTTCATTTCCCGATAGATATACAACAATGGAACAATTCAAGGCAGTTGTTGCTCAATCAAACGTTGCCGGTTGAATATGTCTTTGGCGTTTCATCCGATGATGATTGTTTGAAAGCGGAACAATTTATTGATCGGTTCAAGATCGAAAAATACCGATTAAATCCTGTATATACCGGAGACAATATACGGTTTTTTGAAGAAAATGTTTTCCTCACTCAAAAAGACATTTTAGCCACATTCATGACTATAAAAGATTTTTTTGCTCGCCAATCAATAAATCTTTATGACTTTGGGAAAATCAACATTATGCCCAATGGCGACACTTATGCCAATTTAAACCATCCGGCACTGGGGAATATATATATCGACAATATTTATGAAATAGTGAGCAAAGAAGTGGAAGAAGGAAAATCATGGTTTCGCGTTCGCAATCAGGCGCCATGCGATGATTGTGTTTATCAATGGCTTTGTCCGTCTCCATCGAATTATGAAATAGCCATCGGACGTCCTAATCTTTGTCACGTACAATAGAGATTAATGGTTAGTGATTAATGAATGACATAAATCATTGTATTGTAGCATTTTAACTCATTCGACATGAAAAGAACAAGCTGTATTTTAGTAATTATCCTGTTGACAGTAATGACAGGATGCGGAGGAAACAAACAATTAACCGATGAATTAATAACAGTGGATGTTACTACAGCGAATTATCCGAAAAAGGAATTGATTCTTCAGGATTTTATGGATGTGGAATATATTGCATTGGAAACGAATGATGATTTTGTCAATCAATGTTTTGTGCAGGATATAGGGAAAGAAATCATATTAGTAAAAAACCGACGCAATGACGGGGATATTTTTGTTTATGACAGAACGGGGAAAGCCTTACGGAAGATAAACCGTAAAGGGCAAGGCGGCGAAGAATACGTAAATATTCTTGGAATTACCCTGGATGAAGACTACAATGAAATGTATGTCCATACCCATTATGAAAGGAAAATTAAGGTGTATGATTTGTATGGAAAATTCAAAAGAAGTTTACAATATAAGGACAACACCAACGGATATTTTTATACCGATATAGTCAATTATGACAAAGATAATCTGATCTGCTTTGATAAATTCAATGAAGAGAGAGCATTTGTTCTCATATCCAAACAGGATGGGAGTATTACTAAAAAAATTGAAATTCCGGTTAAAGAGACGAAATTATTATGGCAGATTGATGCAGGCAGAAACGTTCCAGCTGATCCCGGCCCTTATTCTACAATAATCTCGTTCAAAGACAATTGGATATTGCTGGAACATTCGTCCGATACCGTGTACACATTTTTGCCGGATTACAATTTGCATCCGTTTATCGTAAGAACTCCGTCCATTCAATCTATGGAGCCGGAAGTTTTTCTTTTATTGAGATTTTTTTCAGGCCGTTATTACTTCATGGAAACTGTAAAAAATGTATTTGACTTTAATACAGGAAGAGGATTTCCGAAAACTTTTTTTATGTACGACTGGCAGGAAAAGGCATTTTTTGGATATAACGTATATAATGGCGACTATTCAACCAAAAAAGAAATATACATGAACGTTTTAAGACCTGTAAATCACGAAATCGAATCATGGCAACCTTTGGAAGCCCACCAGCTTGTTGAATCTTACAAGAAAGGGGAACTGAAAGGAAAACTAAAAGAAATTGCAGCACAATTGAATGAAGACTCTAATCCGGTGATTATGTTGATAAAACACAAGAAGTAATGGAGTGATTAATGATTAATGACTGAAATGCAAATTCAAATAAGAACTTTAGAAAAACAGTTGCAGCAAATAGCCGATATGCTTGTGTTGAATGGGACATTAACGGAATTCTGGGTTTAGTGCATGGTAAAATAGGGATTGCAGTTTTCTTTTTTCATTATGCGCAGTATACCGGCCATGCATTGTTTGCCGACTATGCGATGGATCTGATTGGTGAAATGTTGAATCAAATACATGTCAACAGTCCGGCAGATTATGAAAAAGGGATAGCGGATAGCAGGTAAAGTGTAAATTGGAATATCTATGGCATATTTTGAAAATACGGATTGAAATATGATATGGGATTACCGTCAAATTTGCGCTTTCAAAAAAAATAATCGCTGATATTGCAATTTATTTACCGAAATATTTTTTTGTATAAAAGGATTGTATATCTTTGTCCCGTAATTTTATTGGGTTGATATGACAGTAAATAGGCAAAGCATTTTCGCTTCGTTTCTTGATCTTTTACATGTCAGGCATACGAAAGTTTTCCCCGGACAATACTACGTTCCTGGAGTTTCTGTGTGTTTGCTTTTGATGCCTGTTTTTGCATCAAGCTATGTTTGCAAGAATTTAGGCTTGCCTATTTTTCTTATTCTTGATTTGTTTGGGTCATATACCGATTATTTACCGGTTAAAAAGCATGTGTATGTTCACTTGAGTCATACGGTTTACAAAGTAATCTCTAAACCTGTATTTTGTTTTCGCAACAACTTGTGGTTGATTTTTTTAGGTAAAAATAACCTAGAATAGTTTAGCTGCTTCAGGAAACATGCCGTGTCACTTATACCTGTTGCAGCGATAACCCGCCCTCACAGATTTTTAGGATAGTTCACTCAATAATAAGAATCTGAATTATAAGTGGTCTCTCCGGCTAATACCGGCAGGTAAAACAACCGTAATTTCAGTATAAATTTAATAAAGATTATGAAGACGATTAAAAAAATAAAATTGACAACTCTGTCCAAAAATGACAAGAACGCTTTGGAAAAGAGACGCATGAATGTATTAAAAGGTGGTGGTCCTTGTTGGGGTGACAATTGCAATTGTGGATCACTAGATCCTGTCTATTTTGCTTCAACATCTGTCATACATATGGCGTAATTAATCAAAGGTATGCTTGCCAGGCAAGCATACCTTTCAATTTATTCAATCCGAGTTCAGGCCATGCAATAAAATGCCTGATTATTCAATATCAAAAATACACAGACATTATGATCAATTATCATTTTAACAATAAAGAGTCCTTTTATACTCTTCGGAAAAATTATAGACTTAGTCTTCAAAAGACAGATATCGGGATTCAAATTACGAAAGCGAAAAAAGTACCGAACAGGAACGAATATTACTTGGATCGAACCCAATTACGATCCGGGCATATTACCGCAGAGAGCGTGTCCAATCAACTGGCAAATATAAGGCATATTGTTTTTGAAGTTACCGATGCCTGTAATTTGCAATGCACCTATTGCGCTTACAGGGATTTTTATGATAATTATGATAAACGGGAAAACCGATACCTGGATGTTAGAAAAGCCAAATTGCTGATTGACTTTGTATTTGAAAAATCAAACACGCCTGCGAACAAATCCCCGAGAAAAGACATTTTGGTTAATTTTTATGGAGGCGAACCGTTGTTAAACATGGACTTTATCACGGAAGTCGTCTCCTATACAAAACGCATGGAAAATGATTGCGTTAAATTCAGATACAGCATGACCTCCAATGGAGTTCTGCTGAAAAAATACCTGCCTTTCTTTATTCAATACGATTTTGACATACTAGTAAGTTTGGATGGTTCGAAAGAAAATGACGCCTACCGTTTGTTTCATAACGGAAAATCTTCTTTTGATACCGTTTATGACAACATGATCCATATCCGGGATAACTATCCGGTTTTCTTTGAGCGGAATATCTTGTTTAATTCCGTATTGCACAACCTGAACAACCGGCAGGAGGTCTTTCAGTTCTTCCAGCATGAATTTAACAAGGTGCCGTTATTCTCAAAAGTGAATGATGTCGGCATCAAATCCGAAATGGAAAAAAAATTCGATGTTTTGGCTACACCCGGACAGGAAATGCCGGATGATAAATCGGAAACCGAAATGAAACGGGTGATGGACTTGAATTATGACAAAACCAAAAGATTACAACAGTTTATTTTTCTGCACAGCGGGAATAAATACAACAGTTATAATGATCTGCTGTTTAAAAGAGATAATTTCAGATATCTGTCAAGTGGTACCTGTTTCCCGTTTTCCAGGAAAATATTCATGACGGTCAACAACAAACTCCTCCCTTGTGAAAAAATAGGGCAACGGTTTTCTTTCGGGAGGGTAACGGAGACGGGAGTGGATATTGACTGCGAAGAAGTGGCACGGAAATACAACGGATATTGCGATTCATTGAGAAAACTGTGCAGCCGTTGCCATCACGTGGGGAACTGTTCCGTGTGCATGTTTGGCGTTCAAAATAAGGAAGATAAACTTGTCTGCAAAAGTTTTGTCAATAAGCGGGGATTTGATGATTATTTACAGAAAGGCGTCGACCGGTTATCCCAAAACCCGGAATTATACAAACGCATTGTGGAAGAGGTTGCTATACTCTAATATTAAGTATATATGAAAAATATAAGTGTATTGTGGTTCTATCTTGAGCCTTACGTTTTTATCAGCGAAGACAGGAACGGATTTCTTTTTTATAATACAAATTCGGGAAAAGGAATGGTGTTCGACAAAAACGGAATAATCAACAAGGTGGTAAAGTATTTACAGAATCCGGAGAATATGTACAGTATCCGGATCGGGGTGAAAGAACTGGAAAACGAACACCTGTATCATTTTATCCAATCCCTTCAGGAGGCGACATTCGGCGATCTGACGGAAGGACATTTATCCAAACCGGTGATTATGCCTCCGATCCTGAATCTTCAGAAAAATGTGGAACGCCTGAAAACCGATTATTCTCCGCTAAATGAAAATATCCTGTCCTGCTTGCATGAAGTGACCATTTTCGTAAATGGCAAATGTAAACATCATTGCAAGGCATGTCAATATATGTTTAAACAGTATCCATGCTGCACAAAGTCGGATGACACGCTTGATTTTAACCTGTTGAATGATTTTCTGTATTCCATATCCCGTACCGGAGCATCCGTCAACATTACCGGCGGGAATCCTTTTCAATATCCCGAATTTGACAAACTGTCCGAAGCGCTTGGAAAGATGGATTCCTTAAAGACATATATTGTAAATTACCGTAATATCCCGGAAGATCCGGATGTGTTAAATTTATTCGCAAATGAATCATTCAGGCTTAAAATAGTGGTCAATGATTCATACCGGGAAAATTCATTAGTTACCATTGCCGAAAGATTACAGCAGGACAACATAAACCAGCTATGGGAAATTGGTATTACATCCGTACACGAATGTGAAAAAGCGGAATGTTTAAGCGAACGGTTATCCCGATTGAACATTGAAGTAAATATCAAACCGTATTATAACCGAAAAAATCTGGTGTTCTTCGAAGAAAACATATTTATGCAACAGGAAGATATTATGGCGGTAGAACTTGACAGGCAGGATGTTTTTGCGCTGCAGGAACTGAATACCTGTAATTTTGGGAAAATAACTGTTATGCCGGACGGGAAAGTGTATGCAAACATAAATAAGGAGCCGATAGGGAACATCAGGGAACAGACAGGCGACATCCTATGCAGGGAACTGCTAAGCAGCGAATCCTGGAGACATACGCGGTATCGTACCGCTCCCTGCAATCGGTGCCGTTTCAGGCTGATCTGTCCGTCCCCGTCCAATTACGAATCAGTGATTGGCAAACCGAATCTGTGCCATGTCGTACAGTAACATATTTACAATTCTTTTCTATAAAAAATAAATACAATGAAACGCTGTTATATTCTATCATTTATCATGCTCTGTATCCTGCAAGCAGGATGCAAAAAGCAGACAACCCGCAACGTGGACATCCACGTCATAGACTTTGAACAGTGCTTTGATACGGAACAGCAAATGTTCCTGTCGGAAATTGCCGATTCGATTGAATATATTGAACTGAAAACGCCGGATGATGTTATTATCACCAGAATCTGGGACATCAAACAGATTGACGATTATCTGATCATTCATTCGCGTTGGGATGTTTATCTTTTTCACAGGAACGGGCAATTCATTCGACAGATTGGTTCCCACGGTCAGGGTCCCGGAGAATATATTGTTCCCGGTACCATAGAGATTGATCGTAAAAAGAAAGAAATTGTTATTGCCGATACACAGAAATTGCTGTTTTATGATTTGGACGGAAATTTCCTGCGCAGCAGAAA
>JAIRZF010000096.1 GCA_031267385.1 Dysgonamonadaceae bacterium
ATCCCCGCGCTGATGCTATTGATAATCGCACTCTGCACCGGAAATGTACAGGCGCAGAACGATACGCTAAAAAACGTCCTGGCCGTAAAAACCAACCTCCTCTACGACCTCGCCCTCACACCGAACATCGAACTCGAAGTCCTGGTCGGCAACCACTGGAGCGTCAACGCCGGATTCATGCGCGGATGGTGGCTCAAAAAAGACTGGTCGTTCTGCTGGCAAATCGAAGCCGCAGAACTCGAAACCCGCTATTGGCCGGGAAACAGGGAAAACAAACCCGCCCTCAACGGCTGGTTCCTCGGCGCATTTGCCGGAGGCGGTCTCTACGACTTCCAACTCAAAGGCGATCACGGCGCACAGGGCGAATTTTACATCATGACCGGACTCAGCGCCGGATATACCCACCGCATCGGGCGCAGCCTGAACCTCGAATACGCCGTCGGCGCAGGATTCTTTACGATGGACTACCGGAAATATCAGGTGATGGAATCACACCACAACGACGCTATACAGCGCGACCTGATCAAATACGGTCCCGAAAAACGGTACAGCGCACTGGTTCCACTCAAAATTAAAGTGGCGCTCTCCTGGACGCTTCATAAGAAAACAAAAAAGAAAGGAGGCCTGAAATGACTGTCAAATCCTATCTTCTCCTCCTGTCCGTTTGCCTGGGTCTCTGGAGTTGCGACGACCGCCGCGACCTGATCGACCTCGGCGAAAACTGGGAAAAAACCCTGGCCGTCAAGGTCAAAATCGACTGGAACAAGGCAGGTATCAACCCCAAAAACGCAAGCCTCTGGTTCTTCAATGCATCCGACGGAACATCCGCCCTCGGCGGACGACCGGAACTGACCAACGACATGGAACTGACGGTCGACCTGCCGATCGGGCAGTACAGCATACTCGTCTTTAACGGCACGGTAGACGATCAGGATAATATCCGGTTCCGCGGCACAGACCGGTATCAGACATTTGAAGCATACGCCTACAGCGAAACGCCCGCCGGAAACGCCGCCGCACGGCTGCGAACAGACAAAGACGCAGACCTGCCGTTCATCACTCCGCCCAACGTGCTCGCCGTCGACCGCCTGGACCTGCTGGAAATTACCGCCCGGATGATCGACCAAAAAGAAGAAACCGTCATCACCTTCACTCCCCTGCGACTGGTTGCGCAGATCAACATTACAGTACATTTCCGCGGCCTGAACTACAGCGCATCGGGAGGACACAGCGGCGTCGTCACCGGAATGGCAAACAGCGTATTCCTCGCATCCGGCAAGAGCGGTAACGAACCGGCGAATCACGCATTCACCCTGAACAACCGCACGTTTTATTCCGACAACCCAACCGACGGCGACATGAGCCGATCATTCCTCTGCTTCGGACTGCCGGGCATGACTTACGATCCCCTGCAACTCGGCGAAACAACCCACACACTGCTGCTCGACATCCTGCTGCGCAACGGCGAACACGCGGACTACAGTCTTGACGTGACCGTGACCTCCGACAACGATGCGGCGACAGGGCTGATTCTCCAAATAACACCCGGAGATCCCGTCACACTGCCCGAAGTGCCTGGAATAGACTCTTCCGACGGCGGCGGATTCGATCCCGATGTGAACGGCTGGGGCGAAAACACCGACGTCCCAACACCAATAGACTGACAACAAACACAATTAATAACATAACACAAAATGAGAACAAAAATGAAAAACAAGATGACTAAATGTACAGGTAAATTATGGATGATTGCTGCAATAGCCGCAATGACTTTCGCTTCGTGCTCAACCGAAGAAATAATGGATACGCCCGAAGCAACGAGCGAAGAATTGGCGCTCAACTTCAGTTCCTACGTCGGAAACCCCACATTACGGGCGTCGGAGATGTCTCAGAACAGTTTAAAAAGCACCGGATTCAATGTGATCGCATGGAAAACAGAAGCTGCGAATTGGGACGCTGCTTCGCATGCCACCACCCCGGATTTCATGCCGGTCGGCTCCACCAAAGGAGTAGCCGTATTATGGGGATCAGACAGGTGGTCTTACACTCCCGTGAAATACTGGCCCGGTAAATACAACGCAACCGATTACGGGAAAGTCTCCTTTTTCGGCTACTCGCCGGTGAGCGCCGTAACCAGCCTGGAAACGCCGGAAGATGCAAACCCAAAGCTAACAGTCACGATCCCAAACGCAAATGCCGACCAGAAAGACCTTGTAGCGGATATGCTGCCCAACCAGGCTTACAATACGAGCTACGGCAGGGTGAATTTCGCGTTCGACCACCTCTTGTCGAAGATCCACTTTGCCGCAAAACTGGCTTATGACTACGGCGACAACGTAGAGGTAAATCTTACCAAATTGAGCATTACATACGTTGAGAACCAAATTAAAAACACAGGTACTTATACATTCACGGAAACCAACACGGGAACAGGCCTCTGGTCGTTGGGTACGACTTATATGTCCGGCACCGACGTTATCTTTACAGCAGGAGAAGGAGCAGGGCCAGAACTCAGTCATACTCCCTACCCCCCCCTTGAGTTCACCGAAATCTACAATTTGATACTTCTCCCGCAAGCTGCTCCTGCAAGCGGTATGACTGCCTCACTGAGCTATACCGTAACGACCGACGGCGCCACAATACCTTACAGCGTTTTTGTGGGTTTACCAGCCATAACCTGGTTACCCGGCAAGCAATACACCTACATCTTCAATCTGTCGCTGAACTCCGTTGAATTTGATACGGAGATAACAGTTGGCGGATGGACAGACGCAGGGAGTCCAGGCGAGGTCAGCGTACCGTAAAGAAGACCGTAAGACCGTAAGATGGTAAGATGGTAAGATGGTAAGACCGTAAGAAAAGAGGAAATCCCTTTATCTTACGGTCTTACGTGTCTTACATGTCTTACGGTCTTCTTCTGGAGCCACTAACGAGACTCGAACTCGTGACCTACGCGTTACGAATGCGTTGCTCTACCAACTGAGCTATAGTGGCCTGTTATCAGTTCATTAATTCTTTCAGGAACTCGTCCAACTCCCTGTCGAGGTTAGTCATCAAATCCCCATCAAGTTTTAATGTGTTATCGTCAATAAAGATCAACTCTTCCGATACAATAAAATCGTCGTCGACCATACTGACGGCAAAAGGCTTGAAGATGAAATCCTGATCAAACAGATGTTGTTGTTCTAATCTTGATAATACCTGTTTGAGTGTACTTATCAGTTGATCCTCAAAATGTTCGGGATCATCTTCCTGTTCCTGTTCCAGGTTTATTTCATGCAATTTGTTTTCAATATCATCGTAAACAGAGAGAACAGAAGTATCTCCATCCAAGTACAGGTACAAGTCGCTCAGGGAATTGCCTGAAGCTGTAATCTCAAAAGCATTCAGACTTTCCTCCAAAGCAGATTCCAGTATAGGGATCAGTTCTTCTCTCACGTTCTTCATAAAACAAGAATTTTATGGCGCAAAGGTAATAAAAAATCTGAAAAGCTAATCATATTGGATGTCTAAGATTTTATTGTTATGTATCCTGACATTGAGAGCCGTCAGGTATTCCGCCGCTTTCAGCCTTTCGTTTTCGATTTTTGATTTCATGTTCTCCGGTTCATCGATCAGATCGTAGATGTTTTTTGCTTTCTGCACCCAGTATACAGCCATTATCAGATTATCATCCATTTCGTATGCCGTGCCGATATTGATGGCCATTCTGGCTTTATCAATGTCTTTATTCCGTTCTTTCCTGTAGAATAAACTTTCCCATACGGTTCTGGCTTCTTTCCAGTTTTTTTCCGCGAAAAGCTTGTCCGCTTTTAACATGTCGGCATTCGTTGAAGTATAGACGATACGTTCGGCAAATTCCCAGCTTGGAACGAGGTAAGACGCCAGGTTTTGCGCCATTATCTTTGTCAGTTCTCTTACGATAAAGAGCGGAAATCCCTGGAAAATCTTAACGGAATCCCCCAATATATCAGTATGTACGGTGATACTGTCATTAATATTAAAGGACGTTAACCGCGCTTTTTTATTATCGAGGTAAATGCTGGAGGAAAGTAATCCATGACATTTGATGTATAGAAATGATTCATCCGGGCCGTAGACGGTATTATTTATGTTGTTTACGATAGCATATTTCATACTGAAAACCAAACGGTCGATCGAAACAATGACGTTACATCCGGATTCTTTATATAAGGAGTCACACTTTTCTTCCGAAAGGCGCTTTACCGCCAGCCATTCGTCGTCATCTCTTAATGATTCTTCAAACAGGGAGGTCTTTTCAAAGAAATTGGCTTCGGAAATGGCGTTGGCGGTGGCTACAACGGCAGACCAAAGGGTGGTGTCCGTCTCTATTTCTATCTTTACATCGGAGTCTTTTTGGTTTATTTTAAGGTAAACAATGTTATCTCCGGATTGGGGGGCGGCATTGTTTACGACTAATACGCCTTCAACTTTCCCAGGTATGACAAGCGCTCCGGGCTTTTGAATTTCTATGGGCACAAGGTAAGACGACTTGCATGAAACAAGAGAAACGAGTATGGACAGTAAAAATAATGGTAAAAGGCGAAAACGTTTCATATTGCCAAGTATTGAGTCAGCAAATATCATAAATTTATTTTAATGCGGCAATACTTTCCTGCAAAGACTTCATTTTACTTTCTGCATCCGCCTGTTTTTTGCGTTCGGTTTCGATAACCTGAGCGGGGGCTTTGGATACAAAGCTTTCATTATCCAGTTTTTTGAGTACTGAATTGAGAAATCCTTGCAGGTAAGATAATTCTTCCTGCAGTTTTGCAAGTTCTTCTTCCACATTGATGTTATGACTGACCGGGATGGCGTATTCCGTAGTTTTTACAAGGAAAGAAGTTGCTCCGGGAGTTTTTTCGGAAACCTGTTGTATGACATTCAGATTACACAGTTTCACGATCACCTGATCAAACCGGGTATCATATTCACCGACCACCTGAAGATCGAGA
>JAIRZF010000147.1 GCA_031267385.1 Dysgonamonadaceae bacterium
TACGATGGCAAAACGTTCAAGGTGATACGGAAATAAGCGATCTGATTCTCCGATTTTTTTAACACGGAGTGACACGGAGTTTATTTCACAGAGTGACACGGAGTTTTAAACTCAGTGTACTCCGTGAAATAAACTCCGTGTTTAAGAATCACCCGCGCATAATATCAATAGAAGGCGCGTAGTGCGAAAAGGCGCCGCCATTATCGCCATCAACACCGCCAATAACTCACAACTTTATTTTTTGTGTTATACAACATAGCATTAAAAATTGTTTTTTTAATGAAATTTATATAATTTGCGCCCCGTTGTACAAAAATGTAAAACAGTTTTTATTGTTAAACCTAATAATTCGGATATCATGAAGGTATATCAAACTAACGAAATCAAGAACATCGCTATTATCGGTAGTTCTGGCTCAGGGAAAACCACTCTCGCGGAAGCTATGCTTTTCGAGGGTGGGATTATAAAACGTAGGGGAAGTGTTGATGCTAAAAATACCATTTCTGACTACTTCCCGGTAGAAAAAGAGTATGGTTACTCTGTCTTTTCCACTATATTCAGCGTGGAGTGGATGAATAAGAAACTTAATTTCATCGATTGCCCGGGATCCGACGACTTTGTTGGAGCCGCAGTTTCAGCCTTGAGCGTAACGGACACGGCATTGATGGTGATCAATGGACAATATGGTGTGGAAGTAGGCACCATCAATATGTTCCGTCAGACCGAAAAACTGAATAAACCGGTTATTTTCATTGTTAACCAACTGGATCAGGACAAATGTGATTATGATAATGTCTTGATGCAATTGAAAGAAACTTATGGAGGGAAAGTGATTCCTATCCAGTATCCGGTGACTTGTGGGTCGACTTTTAATGCGGTAGTTGATGTCCTGAAAATGAAAATGTATCAATGGAAACCGGAGGGAGGAGTTCCTGAAGTATTGGAAATTCCGGAATCAGAGCAGGAAAAAGCAAGTGCGATGCATCAGGCTTTAGTAGAAGCTGCTGCTGAAAATGATGAAGCCCTCATGGAAAAATTCTTTGATCAGGGGAGTTTATCGGAAGAAGAAATGCGCGAAGGAATTCGTCAGGGATTGATCACAAGGGGGATGTTTCCGGTGTTCTGTGTATGTGCCGAACGTGATATGTGCGTGCGTCGCACCATGGAATTTCTGGGGAATGTTGTCCCGGGACCCAATAAAATGCCACCTTATATTAATACGGAAGGAAAAGAAATCGCTCCGGATTCAACAACTCCTGTAAGCGCTTTTATATTTAAAACAACAGTTGAACCTCATATTGGAAGGGTTTCATATTTCAAAGTAATGTCCGGAACAATCAAAACAGGCGATGATCTTACCAATGAAAATCGCGGTTCAAAAGAACGTATTTCCCAATTGTTCGTTGTTGCCGGTCAAACCAGGAGTGAAGTGCCGGAATTATGCGCCGGAGATATAGGGGCGACAGTGAAACTTAAAGACGTAAATACAGGCCATACTTTGAATGCTAAAGGCACGGAAAATAAATTTGATTTTGTTAAATATCCGAATTCGAAATACCGCCGCGCCATCAAAGCAGTCAATGAAGCTGATTCTGAAAAGATGATGGAGATCATGAGCCGTATGCGTTCGGAAGATCCTACATGGGTGATTGAGCAATCGAAAGAATTGAAGCAAATCCTTCTTTCAGGACAAGGAGAGTTCCATTTGAAAACCCTTAAATGGAGAATTGAAAATAATGATAAAATACAAATCGAATTTCTTGAACCAAAGATCCCATATCGTGAAACGATCACAAAATCAGCTCGCGCCGATTATCGTCATAAAAAACAATCGGGAGGATCCGGACAGTTTGGCGAAGTGCATTTGATTGTAGAACCCTATCAGGAAGGCATGCCTATGCCGGAAGTCTACAAATTTAATGGACAGGAGTTTAAAGTTCAGGCTCGTGACGTCCAGGAAATTCCTTTGGACTGGGGCGGAAAACTCGTATTTGTGAATAGTATTGTTGGAGGATCTATTGATGCACGTTTCCTTCCCGCTATCTTAAAAGGAGTAATGGCGCGGATGGAGCAAGGCCCGTTGACCGGTTCATACGCCCGCGATGTACGCGTCATTGTTTATGACGGTAAAATGCACCCGGTAGATTCCAATGAAATCTCTTTCATGCTGGCCGGACGGAATGCGTTTAGCGAAGCTTTTAAAAATTCCGGACCAAAGATCCTTGAACCCATTTACGACATCGAAGTATCCCTTCCTGCCGATTGTATGGGCGATGTGATGGGCGATCTGCAAGGACGTCGCGCCATGATCATGGGAATGTCGTCGGAGAAAGGGTATGAAAAGTTGATGGCAAAAGTTCCTTTGAAAGAAATGAGTAGTTATTCAACCTCACTGAGTTCTATCACCGGTGGACGTGCTTCATTTACCATGAAATTTGCAGGATATGAATTGGTTCCTACGGATGTTCAGGATAAATTGTTGAAAGAATACGAATCTCAACAAGAAGCGGAATAAGCGTAAAGAATGAAGAGTGAAGAGTGAAGAATGAAAAATAGGCTTCGCACGAAGCGAATTTTTCATTTTTCATTCTTCATTTATTTTATCAGCGCTATATCCAAAACTTCTTTGATATCGTCCACGTAATGGAATTTCAATCCTTTGAGGTAAAGTTCGTTGATTTCGTCGATATGATTTTTGTTTTCCCTGCAAAGGATGAGTTCTTTGATTCCCGACCGTTTGGCTGCCAGAATTTTTTCTTTGATCCCTCCCACGGGAAGCACTTTTCCCCGTAAAGTGATCTCACCTGTCATGGCAATCCCTTTTCTGACTTTGCGATTGGAAAAAGCCGATGCAATCGAAGAAGCCATGGTGATTCCGGCAGAAGGCCCGTCTTTGGGTATTGCACCTTCCGGAACATGTACGTGTACATTCCAGTTTTCGAACATCTCTTCATCAATTCCGAGTTCGGAAGCATGAGCCTTAATATACTCAAGAGCCAGAATGGCCGATTCTTTCATGACGTCGCCCAAGTTCCCCGTTAAAGTGAGTTTGGAATTTTTCCCTTTGCTCAGGCTGGTTTCTACGAAGAGGATCTCTCCTCCGGCCGCTGTCCATGCCAATCCGGTAACAACTCCGGTATACTCGGCGCCCTGATACTTTTCCCTGGAATATTCAATCGGCCCCAGGTATTCATGTAAGTGTTCCATCTCCAGTGTAACGGGGTGATTTTCTTTATCCGCTATTTTCCGGGCGACCCGGCGCATGATTTTCGCTAATTTCTTATCTAGTCCGCGAACCCCGGATTCACGGGTGTAGGATTCGATGACAATGCCCAGCGTCTTTTTGGGAATATCGAATGTCCCTGCCGGAATCCCGTGTTTTTCCATCTGTTGGGGAATGAGGTGCCGGCGTGCGATCTCTATTTTTTCTTCCAGGATATAGCCGCTCACGTCAATGACCTCCATCCGGTCGATCAATGGTTGTGAAACCGTTTCTAATGTATTGGCGGTAGCAATAAACAATACTTTCGATAAATCGTAATCAATATCGAGGTAATTGTCGTGGAAAGCAAAGTTTTGTTCGGGATCCAGCACTTCCAGTAAAGCTGCCGACGGATCTCCTTTATAATCCTTTCCGACTTTATCAATTTCATCCAGAATGATCACCGGGTTAGAAGAACCTGCTTTTTGTATGCTGTGCATGATTCGTCCGGACATAGCCCCGATGTAAGTCCGGCGGTGTCCGCGGATTTCCGCTTCATCGTGCAATCCTCCCAGCGACAAACGGATGTATCTCCTGTCCAAAGCTTCAGCTACTGATTTCCCCAGTGAAGTTTTACCGACTCCCGGAGGGCCATACAAGCAGATAATAGGGGATTTCATGTCGCCTTTCAGTTTCAGCACGGCAAGGTGTTCGATGATACGTTCTTTCACCTTTTCTAATCCGAAATGATCCTTATCCAGGATTTTTTTGGCTCTTTTCAGGTTGAAATTATCTTTCGTATACGAATTCCAGGGGAGGGAAATTATGCTTTGAATATAGGTCATTTGGGTGGCATGGTCGGGTGATTGGGGATGTAATCTTTCCAGCTTTTTTAATTCTTTATTGAAAATATCCCTTACTTCAGGCGAGAAATTGATCTTCTCTGCCTTCATTTTGATTTCTGCGGTCTCAATATCATGGATTCCTCCGCCCAATGCTTCCTGGATATTTTTTAATTCCTGCTGAAGGAAATAGTCGCGTTGTTGTTTGTCAATTTCCACTTGGGTCTTTTTGCGGATGGATTCTTTGATTTCCAGTAGCTGGACATCATGATCGAGCAATGAGAGAAGCTTATTCAGTCTTTCTTTCAGGTCGTCGCAGGCAAGGACTTCCTGTTTTTGTTCTGCGCCGGCTTCTATCGAAGAGAATGCCAGGTTGATCAGGTATTCGTCATCTTTCGATTTTTGTAAAGAGTCCAATATAAATTCAGGCAGTCCCATTCTTGTCGATAACATTTGCATGGTCATGTCCCGAATTGAATTGATCTGGGCTTTGAACTCCTTATCCGATTTTGTCGGGCGTATATCTTCCCGGATGGAAACCTTGCCCTTGAGATATGGTTTGGTTACCGTTATCTCGTCCAGGTGTATTCTTTTCAATCCTAATAAAAGAATAGTCATGCTATCTTCATTTTCCTGTATGATATTGACAATTTTAGAGGCAGTACCTACGGAAAAATGACCGTCTATCCCGGGATCGTCTTCATTTGCGTCTTTTTGGCAGAAAACGCCCAACAGGCCTTCCTGATTTTGCATATCCTGAATTAATTTCAGGGACTTAGCCCGTCCGATATTGACGGGAGTAGGGATTCCGGGAAAGAACATCATGTTCTTCAGAGAAAGAATTGGGATGTCATTGGACAGGTCTTTCGGGTTGAAAGGTTTATTTTCTATAATAATTTCCATCGAGGGTGCAATATTGTCAGTCATTTGAAGTAATTTTGTCAGTTGGCGATAGATCAACTCTGAATTTTGATTTTCATGTAAGGTGTCAAATCTTATGCCAATAATTTTCATACGTACATAATTGTTTTTTAATGGTCGTATGGAACTCGCGTTATATTCATGCGCTTTGGTGCAAGTTTTGCATGCTCGTTTCAAAACAATTACAATATGTTTACGTTTAAAAAATAGAGAATCACTAAAAGAAAGGAGAATTTTATGAAACTGGTTGAAATTGCCACATTTACTTTCCCGAATGATACGAATGTATTGGAAAGTTTGTTACAGGCGGAAGAAATTGAATATTTTTTGAAAGATCAGAACTGTTCGGCGATAGTTCCGGGTATTGGAACTTCGCTGGAAGTAAAAGAACCGGATGTTGAGCGTGCAGTCGAATTAATAAAACAGGCAGGGTTCGGATCCTACATCAATCATCCGTTTGGCGCTATTTGACGGATTTAAGCACAAACAAAGACTCATTGTAGAGAAAATCGGTCATCCCTTTTCGGGCAATGAACTCACAAAACGCTTACGGCGTTTTGCTGTCGCCACACAGGAAGTGCATACCGTTTTTTTTCGTGCATTTGCTCCGAGATTTAATTATTGATGTTTTGAGTTTTGAGTTGAAAAGATTACCTTTGCCCGTCTAAGTCAAGTCTATAATTAAAACCTGTTCTTGTGGCAAAAGGTATAGTAGAAACTCCCTTAATGAAACAATACTTCGACATTAAATCGAAGCACCCCGATGCAATCCTGTTGTTCAGAGTCGGCGATTTTTATGAAACATTTTCTGAAGATGCGATTTCCGCATCCGAAATATTGGGAATTACTCTTACCCGGAGAGCTAATGGCGCAGCTCAGACCGTAGAATTGGCCGGCTTTCCTCATCATGCTTTGGATACTTATCTGCCTAAACTTGTGAGGGCGGGAAGACGAGTTGCAATTTGCGATCAGTTGGAAGACCCTAAATTGGCCAAAAAACTGGTCAAACGCGGTATTACGGAACTCGTGACCCCCGGAGTTTCCATCAATGATCATATCTTAAATCATAAAGAAAATAATTTCCTCGCTGCAGTTCACTTCAATAAAAGTATTTGTGGCGTTTCTTTCCTGGATATTTCTACCGGAGAGTTTATGACTGCCGAGGGCGCTATTAATTATGTCGATAAATTACTGAATAGCTTTTCTCCCAAAGAGATCCTGATTGAACGAAGTCATCGTAAACAATATGAAGAAGCTTTTGGAACAAGGTTCCTGACTTTTGAACTCGAAGATTGGGCATTTACCGAAGACTCCGCCAGAGAACGCCTGCTCAAACAATTTGAAACGAAAAATCTGAAAGGATTTGGAGTCAGCCACCTGACGAATGGCGTAATTGCTTCCGGAGCCATATTGCATTATCTGGATCTGACACAACATACTCAAACCAGCCATATAACGGCGTTATCCAGAATAGAAGAAGACCGGCATGTCCGTCTCGACAGGTTTACAATACGGAGCCTGGAACTGTTGGATACGATGAATGAAGGAGGAAAATCCCTGTTGGACATTCTGGACAGGACTATTACGCCAATGGGAGCGCGTATGTTGAAACGATGGGTCGTGTTTCCGTTGAAGGAAACGAAATTAATAGAAGATCGTCTATCCGTTATCGAATATCTTTTCCGTCACCCGGAACTGAGAGAACTTTTAGATCAGCAGTTGAGCCTGATTGGAGACCTGGAACGCATCATTTCCAAAGTGTCGGTCGGAAGGGTCTCTCCCCGCGAGGTAGTACAATTGAAAGTCGCGCTGAATGCTATCGAACCCGTGAAAGAAATTTGTCTGACGTCCGATGATTCCTGTTTACAACAAATTGGAGATCAGTTGAATCTATGTAAGATCATATCCGAAAAAATAGAAAAAGAAGTTGATCCCGACCCTCCTGTGTTGCTGAACAGAGGGAATGTGATCCGCAAAGGAGTCAATGAAGAACTCGATCAATTACGAAAAATCGCATTTTCCGGAAAAGATTATTTGCTTCAGATACAGCAACGCGAAAGTGAACGCACGGAAATTCCTTCCTTAAAAGTGAGTTACAATAATGTTTTCGGATATTATATTGAAGTCCGGAACACGCATAAAGATAAAGTGCCCGCCGATTGGATCCGCAAACAAACCCTGGTCAGTGCAGAGCGTTATATTACGGAAGAATTAAAAATTTACGAAGAAAAAATATTAGGTGCGGAAGATAAGATTCTCGCCCTGGAAACAAAGCTTTTCAATGATCTCGTACTGGAGTTGATGAATTATATTGCCCCGATACAGACCAATGCTAATCTGATTGCCCGTTTAGACTGTCTGCTGTCATTGTTCAAGGTGGCCGAACGAAATAAATATATCCGTCCCCAGGTGGACGATAGTGATGTGATCGATATCAAATCCGGACGTCACCCGGTAATTGAGATGCAGTTGCCTGCAGGAGAACCTTATATCTCCAATGATGTCTATCTTGATAATGAAAAACAACAGATCATCATTATCACCGGACCGAATATGGCCGGTAAGTCGGCTTTGTTGCGCCAGACGGCATTGATCACCCTGATGACCCAGATAGGTTCATTCGTTCCGGCCGATTCCGCTAAAATAGGGCTGGTAGATAAAATATTTACGAGGGTAGGGGCCAGCGATAATATTTCGTTGGGAGAATCTACTTTTATGGTAGAAATGAATGAGGCGTCCGATATTTTGAATAACCTGTCGACCAAAAGCCTGATCCTGTTTGACGAATTAGGACGGGGAACCTCTACTTACGATGGGATTTCCATTGCCTGGGCTATTGTCGAATACATCCATGAACATCCGAAGGCGCGGGCTAAAACGCTTTTTGCCACCCACTACCATGAATTGAATGAAATGGAACGGTCTTTCAAACGGATTAAAAACTATAATGTTTCAGTCAAAGAAATAGACAACAAGGTGATTTTCCTTCGTAAACTCGTAAAAGGAGGAAGCGAACACAGTTTTGGTATTCACGTGGCTAAAATGGCCGGGATGCCGCAAAGTATCGTCAAACGTGCAGGTGAAATATTATCCCAATTGGAAACAGATAACCGGAAGACCGGAATTTCTAAGCCTATGAAAAAAATATCTTCCGGACGGGAAGGTTTTCAACTCAGTTTTTTTCAGCTGGACGATCCGGTGTTATCCCAAATCCGGGATGAGATAAACAATCTGGATGTAAACAATTTAACCCCTGTAGACGCGTTAAATAAGCTGAACGACATCAAGCGGATAGTGAAAGGAAAATAAATACCGAAAAAAAATGAGTGATTTGGAAAATGTAAAGATTGGAATCCTTGGACTGGGATATGTGGGATTACCGTTGGCTGTAGAATTTGCCAAAAAATACCCTGTTGTAGGGTATGATATTGATGATGAGAAAATGGAGCTTTTAAAAGAAGGTGAAGACCCTGCCCGGAATGTTGCCTTTCAGGAACTGAAAGCGGTGATCCGGTCTTTCGGCGACCTTTCTTCACCCGGCCTTTTTCTCACGGGAATCCAGCAATTACGGGAGTGTAACATTTATATAGTTACGGTTCCGACTCCGATTACGGAATTTAAAACCCCGGATCTCCGGCCATTGTTGAGCGCCGGTTTTACAATCAGCAAAATGCTGAAGAAAGGCGATATCGTTATCTATGAATCAACGGTTTATCCTGGATGTACCGAGGAAGAGTGCGTGCCTGTGCTGGAAAGTTCGGGATTGAAGTTCAACCGGGATTTTTTCTGCGCTTATTCTCCGGAACGGATCAATCCGGGAGATAAAATACATACCCTGACTAAAATTAAAAAGCTTACATCGGGTTCTACTCCGGAAATTGCAGACAAGGTAGATGCATTGTATGCCTCAATCATAGAGGCGGGAACATACAAAGCGCCTTCCATCAAGGTGGCGGAAGCTTCCAAAGCGATTGAAAATGCGCAGCGAGACCTGAATATCTCATTTGTAAATGAATTGGCGCTGATCTTTAGCCGGATGGATATCGATACGACAGACGTCCTGGAGGCCGCCGGTACAAAATGGAACTTCCTGAATTTCAAACCCGGTTTGGTAGGCGGACATTGCATCGGCGTCGATCCGTATTATCTGTTATTTAAATCCCAGAGCCTGGGATATAATCCGCAGGTTATTTTATCCGGCCGGAATGTGAATGATGGTATGGGTGCATTTATTGCCCGGAAAGTAATTAAACTTATGATAGAAAAAGAAGTCAAAATTAAAGGGAGTAAGGTCTTGATCCTTGGTTTTGCCTTCAAAGAAAATTGTCCGGATACACGCAATACAAAGATCATTGATATACTGGAAGAATTATCCTCTTTTGGATCCAATGTGGATGTCTATGACCCCTGGGTTTCCAAAACAGAGGTCTTGCATGAGTATTCCGTCCGGTTGCTGGAAAATTTAAATCCGGAGAAGCATTATGATGCAGTCGTTCTGGCCGTTGCACACGACACATTCGGATCGATTGATTTTAAAGCATATAAACAAAAAGGCTCCGTGATATTTGATACCAAATCTTTCATAGACAGAAGTCTGGTTGATGCAAGACTGTAAATTATTTCCTCTCACGAAGTCGTTTTCATAATTTTTGACCGATTTTTCCGTTCTAACAAAATGAAGAAAATAGTTTTTGCGACGAATAATCCGGATAAGTTTCGGGAAGTACGTGAAATTCTGGGTAAGTCGCTGGATATTGTATCGTTACCGGATATCGGTTGTCATGAAGATATTCCTGAAACAGCCGACACGTTGGAGGGCAATGCCCTGATAAAAGCCCGCTACATCAAAGAACATTACGGATATGATTGTTTTGCCGACGATACGGGTTTGGAAGTCAAGGCGTTAAATAATGCTCCGGGAGTGTATTCCGCCCGGTATGCCGGAGAATCGAAAGATTTCGGGGCGAATGTGCGGAAAGTGTTACGTGAAATGGAAGGGAAAGATGACCGCAGCGCACGTTTCAAGACGGTGATAGCCCTTGTTTTGGGAGATAAGGAAATTTTGTTCGACGGAGTCATAAACGGGACTATTATTGAATCACCGAGAGGAAACGCCGGTTTTGGATACGATCCGATTTTTCTCCCTTCCGGTTATTTCGTGACATTCGCAGAAATGAGCAATGATGTGAAAAATAAAATCAGTCACCGCGCTCTGGCTATCGAACAATTCAAGAAATATTTAGAGAATAGTAACATATGAGAAATAGTAATTCAGGATCGTTTTTTTGCCTCGTTCTTTTCCTTTTAGCATGCAATGCAGGCCTGAATGCTCAACGTGCAGCAGGAACATGGAAAGAATACAAATCCTATCATGAAGCTATTGCAGTGGTAGAAACAGCGACCAAAGTTTTTGCCGTGTATGATGGTGGAATAGTCGATTCTACACAATATGTTTCGGATGGGCTGAGATATGGCTCTTTGATGTCTTACACTCCGGAGGATCAGTCGGTGAAACTTTACAGCAAATCGGACGGATTGAGTGATGTCGGCATTTCCTTTATAAATTACAGCTCGGATGCCGGCGCTTTAGCGCTTGTTTATGGCCGGAATTCCAATATTGATATTCTTACAGGATCGGGATTTACCAACATTACTTCACTGAAAAATAATGCGAATTTTCAGAATAAAACAGTTAATAATCTGGAGATCGACGGCGTTTTAGCCTATCTTTCAACGGCATTCGGTATTGTTGTCCTCGATTTGAAAAAACTCGAAGTCAAGGCAACATATCCATTGAATAAAAATATCAGATCCGTTTGTCGTTATGGACAATATCTTTATGCGGCGGGGGAAGATGGCGTTTTGCGGGGATTGTTGACCGCCAATTTAGCCGACAAGAATAATTGGGAAGAATACATCGTTAATTCGGATGATATAGATATGAAAATTACGAAGCTTTTGGTTTATGAAAATTCAATGGTGTATTATATCCCCGGAGCAGGCGTGTATTATAAAGAGGCGGACGGTAGAACTCATTTGATTCAAAATGGCGTGTTCCGGCAGTTGACTGTAAATCATGATCAGTTGATTTTAACGGGGCAGGGGTATATTTCCTTCTTTTCCGGTCTTTCATCCGGAGAAAAAACGCTTTCCATCAATGCAAATGGAGTCGGTTCCTTCAATGATAAAACAATTTATTGGATTGCTGCCGGCCTGAATGGTTTGATGAGTATCAAGAAAGATATTAATTCCTCCGAATATACCGTCAATACGGCAGGGATCGGCATCAATAGCCCCAGGCGTGATTTAGCTTATTACCTGACTTTCAGTCAGAATAAACTCCTGGTGGTCGGAGGTTCAAGAGGAAGCGCCGTCGCCAGAAGTTTTTATCCGGGCACATTGATGGTCTATGAAAAAGGTTCCTGGTTCAACTTTGATGAAAAAGAAATCGAAAATAAGACCGGAATGAGGTGTTGGGATTTCACATCGGCAGTTGTTGATCCCCGTGATCCGAATCATTATTTTGCTTCCAGTTGGGGAGAAGGTCTCTACGAATTTAAGAATAATGAATTTGTACAGCGGTATACAAAGGGAAACAGTTCATTGGATTGGGCGACTTTAAATGCCTTGAACTCTATTCGCGTAGATGGTTTGGTATATGACAAGGAGAACAATCTTTACATGAACAATCCGGAGTCCTATAATTGTTTTGACGCCTTATCGTCCGGTGGAGAATGGTCCGGTATTTTTTACGAGAACATGAGCGGCAATCTGGTTCTTCCCCAACAGATCGTGATAGATAAAAATAACCGGAAATGGGTTAATATCCCACGGCAAATAAGGAGGGGCGTTTTTGTGTTTGACGATAAAAGCCAGTCGCCGTTCGCTTACTATTCATCCCAGTTTTCCGACCAACAACAAAACAATGTAAATGCAACCGGCTATTTTTGCGTTGCGGAAGATCTGAGCGGAACGATCTGGGTAGGAACGGATAATGGGCCTATTTTCTTTTCAAGTCCTAACCAGGTAGCCCAGGGCAGATGTAATCGGGTTGTTATTACGGGGAATTCCTCGGAACCATATTACCTGCTCTACGGAGAAAAAGTGACAACTATCGCCGTAGATGGCGGTAACCGGAAATGGTTCGGTACGGAAAGATCCGGCGTTTTCTGTGTGGATATTAATGGAGATAATATTCAAGTGACAAATTTCACTACGGAAAATAGCATGCTGATCTCGGATGTAATTAATTCTATTGCAATTGATAACAATACGGGAGAGATATTTATTGGTACCGATAAAGGGATTGTGTCCTATATGAACGATGCAACTGCCGGAAAGCCGGATTATTCCAAAGTATATGCTTTCCCTAATCCGGTTCGTCCCGCAACAGATAACAGGGTTGTGATTACAGGCCTGATGGCGAATTCGACCGTGAAAATCACAGATTTGAATGGGAACCTGATCACACAGGGAACCTCTCTCGGGGGACAATTCACCTGGAATTGCACAAAACGCAACGGACAAAGGGTAACCAGTGGTATTTATCTGGTGTTGGCGTCCACGCCGGAAGGAAAAGAAGGCGTCGCAACCAAGATCATGGTTATCAAATAGTTGAGCGTATTCTCCATTCCTGAGGGTAAAGATTATTAGCCCGGTTGCCTATGTTTTTGATGAATCCCAGGATAAAACCGTCGTAAGAAACGACATTATAGCCTTTCGGGCAGCTTTCAGGCAGGTTGAACAGGGCTTCTTTCCTCAAATAATTGAGCGCCTGATTTTTATCCAGTTGAAGTTCCGGGAATATTTTCCTGTTGAAAGCCGTCGACAGGGCAAGATTGTGACAGGGGATGATGTCTTTTCCCTTGAGTTCTCCTATTGAGATCCCGGCGTAAAGAATTTTCAACGATTCTTTGAAGATGCGCAGTTTTTCCAGATGTTTCAGGGGAAAGGCTGAGAAAACGCCTCGATCTTCAAAAAAGGAATAGTTTTCAGGAGTCGTTATCCAGGATGTAATTTCCTGCGGGATCCGCACCGTTTTGTTTTGTCTTCCCTTTTCTTTTCCCGGGATCTTTGTTTTCCTGCAACCTGCAACTTCCGGCGTGTCATCGCCGTTCTCTTTTCTGATTACAGCCATAAAGAAACCCTCCCCTTTTGTCCTGTGTGGCATGAACCGGTAAACGGGATACGTTCCTTTTAATTTTCCGTTGATATTCCAGGAATGATCTGCCGGGATTTCAAGAACTTTTCCTCCAAACTCTTCTGCGATTCGGGCGATATTGTCTTCATCCTCCGGAATATTGTAAGTACAGGTACTGTAAATCAGTATTCCTCCGGGTTTGAGAGCCGGCCATATACCGGCAATGATGCGGCGTTGACGTTCCGCACACAGGATCACATTCGAGGGCGACCATTCATTGATGGATTGAGGGTCTTTCCGGAACATTCCCTCTCCCGAACAGGGAACGTCTGTCAGGATAAGGTCGAAGCAATGTTCCAGTTTGCCGATTTCGGCAGGATCATTGTTTGTGACAATGACGGCGGGATTGCCCCATTTAATGTTATTTTCGGCCAGGATATTAGCCCTGCTTCGAATGACTTCATTTGCAACCAGGAGGCTGTCTTCAGGCAATAATGAAGACAGATGAGTTGATTTTCCTCCCGGAGCGGCACACAGATCTAATGCACATACAGGTTGAGTCACAACTGTTTTTATCGCCTGTTCCAGGAACATGGAGGAAGCTTCCTGTACATAATAACATCCGGCGTGAAATTTCGGATCGAAAGTGAATGAAGGACGGGAACGGAGGTAATAGCCACTGCTGCACCAGGGAACAGCTTCCGCCTGATTTTCCGGCAGTATCTCCCGGTCTTCTCCCGATTGCACACTGTTCCTGAGACGAGCCCTGTTTATCCTGAGACTCACAGGAACTTCCCCGTCCAGAGATGCAACAAATGCAGGATACTCTTTTCCAAGTAAATCCTGCATTTGTGATGTAAATTCTTCAGGCAACCGAGCCATTAAATATCCAAAGGAGTGTATGGTAAATTCAGATCGTGAGCAACAGCTTCATAGACCAACTTCCCATCACAGACATTCAGTCCTTTGGCTAGAGCCGGATCTTCTTTCAATGCTTTTTTCCAGCCTTTATCAGCGATTGCGATAGCATAAGGAAGTGTTGCATTGGTCAAAGCCAGCGTCGACGTTCTCGGAACAGCTCCGGGAATATTTGCAACACAATATTGAATGACGTCATGCAGGTAAAAAATCGGCTCTTTATGCGTGGTTGGCCTGGACGACTCGAAACATCCTCCCTGATCGATAGCGACGTCTACCATTACAGAGCCTTTTTTCATGGTAGCGATCATGTCATTGGTCACCAATTTGGGAGCTTTGGCGCCGGCAGCCAGAACAGCGCCGATCACGACATCCGCATGTTTGATTTCTTCCCGGAGCGACCACGGGCTGAACATCACTTGTTTGCAATTAGCCGGCATAATATCGCTCAAATAACGCAGCCTTTCCAGATTGATGTCCATGATAGTGACATCAGCTCCCAGTCCACAAGCCATTTTAGCGGAATTGATTCCCACAACGCCGCCTCCGATGATCAACACTTTGGCAGGAGCAACTCCGGGTACGCCCCCGATCAGCGTGCCGGATCCTCCTTGCGGCATTTCCAGATATTTAGCGGCTTCCTGGATGGACATACGTCCGGCAACCTCACTCATCGGTTGAAGTAAAGGAAGCCGTCCTCCCGGCAATTCAACGGTTTCGTATGCAATTGCTACACATTTACTGTTCATGAGTGCCTGGGTTTGCTCCATGTCTGCGGCCAGATGAAGATAAGTGAAAACAATTTGTCCTTCCCGCAACAAACTATATTCGGAAGGTAGAATTTCTTTCACGTGCATCACCATATCGGACTGGGCAAATATTTCCTGAGAAGTATTGATAATTTGCGCTCCAACCCGGCTGTATTCCTCGTTGGAAAACCCGCTGCCCAGGCCAGCATCTTTCTCTACCAGAACAGTGTGTCCATGAAATACCATTTGTTCGACTCCTGCAGGAGTCATTGAAACCCGATTTTCTTGAGATTTAATTTCTTTTAAAATGCCGACTCTCATATAATTAAATTTTAGGTGTAAATAAAATGCACGCAAATGTAGATAAAATTTCATCAAAATGTTCTTGTAAAAATATGTTTTTAATCATATAATTTCACCTGTTCATTGTTAACTTTATATAAGACAAGGAGGTAGTGTCCATGCCTTTACATCGTATTTCTTTTCAAAGCACAGGGATTTTTCCGGAGCAGTTGCATCATTATTTTAGCATATTATTTTGAAATAACTTGTTTTTCTGATATTTAGGTCGTATCTTCGGCAATGTCGTTTATCTAATTTATCTCATGAAAAAGGAAAAATTCAATATCGAATATGTTTTCGATAAAGCATCCAGGAAAAATCTTTGGAATCATCTTACGACTTCTTCCGGTTTATCGGAATGGTTTGCCGATGATGTAATATCCAAAGGAGATACATTTGAATTTATTTGGAATAAACAAATGCTTGAGGCCGAAAGGCTGGTAATGACACAGGATTCTTTTGTCCGTTTCAGATGGATAGGAGAAGAAGATGAAGACGCTTATTTTGAATTCAGATTACATTCTAATGAGTTGACGGGAACCTTACTGCTCGAAATTATTGATTTTGCTTATCCGGAAGAAAAAGAAGATGCAATTTCACTTTGGGATTCACAAACCAAAGCATTGTTCCGGAGGCTTGGTCTGTAGCAGGACTAAAAAAGACGGCGGGACTCACGTCCAACCGTCTTAACCGTTTAATCAAAAAAAAGTTAGTTTAAAAATGAAATAGTATATTTGTTAGTTTTCGTTTTTACTAATCGAGTCCAGGACTTTCAATCCCGAAAGGTTGATCTTTTCGGAATATTTCGCCAACGTTTTCAAATTGATATCTCCGGAAAGAGAGATCAGGCTGAAATTATTAACTTTATCAATCTGGAGTAACACCAATTCCTTGATCACTCCTTTAGATTCTTTCGACATAACGACCAATTCCTCTTTCCCGTCTTTGGTTGAGAGTAAAGTCTCAAACCCGTTCTTCTTTTTAGCGAGGATCTCACAGGCCGAATCATAATACTCGCTGCTTAGGGTGGAATCCGTTGACGATATGACAATTATCTTTTCCAAACCTTTTATGGTCTTGTTAAACTCCCCATCATCAATGGATGCATCCGCCATCATCTGAAACATCTTTTTCCCAATGGAAATGACTTCCAAATGGTCATCGTTATTGAATTTTTCGAGAAATAAATTGGCCACTTCCTGAGAAAAAGCCGCGTACGACAAAACATTCAATACGGTGATCAATAAAATTCTTTTCATTCTTCCTCCTGAATAATTCTTTCTCCGGCTTTAATTACTTCATCTTTAATCACCTCCTCCGGAATAACGGAATCTTCCTGCAATACCCCAATGGAGTCTTTTGCTCTCAGAAGTGAAGAAGACACCTTGTCCAGAACGGCCTGGGTTTCCTTTATCGCATCCTGCGGATCGGAATAAGTCTCGGAAAAAATCTCTTTCAGAAATTCCTCCTGCTGATAATGAGTATAAATTCCGGTTCCTGCAAAAAGGATAATTAAAATAGACGCCGCAACTCTCAATGCCGGATAGAATTGAATTGAAGGCAACTGACTCAACGCTTTCCGCGAAATGGAAGCCGGAGCTTTGGTTTTTTTGAAATTAGTCAAATGCAGGAAATTGTTCCGGTATTTCTTTAAATCCTCAGGAACATCATCTCCCTCAAACCACTCCCGGAGCATTTGTTCCTCCTCCGGCGTGGTTTCGCAATTCCAATATTTTTCCAACAGCGCTCTCATTTTAATTTTCATAAGAATCCATTAACTCTTTTATTTTTTGTCTTGCCCGGAATAAATTTACTTTTACCTGTTCTTCCGTGATATTCATGATCTCACTGATCTCTTTGTAACTCAGACCTTCCATGTCCCGGAGTAAAAAAACGGCGCCTTGCTTTTCAGAAAGATTTTTCGTCATTCCACGGATCATTTCCAGTCGCTCAATATCTTCATAAGATTTTTCCGGATCAAAACCATAAAAATCCGCCTTTTCAGGCATGGAAACCAACCGGTTATCTTTCAAAGAAATTTTGTCCAGAGCTATGTTTCTCGCAGACCGGATACAATAGCCTTCCAGATTGGAGATCTGATCCCATTTATTTCTTTTTTGCCAGACATTCAACATCGCATCCTGCACAACGTCCTCTGCGTCCTGCTTGTTACCTGTAATGCTTAAGGCGAGACGAAACAACTTATCCGCAAGCGGGATAATCGTATTTTTAAACCTCTTGTCCTGCCTCATTATCTGGTTGACGGTTGAGAAAGGAAAATGTTACACGAAATAGAAAATTAAACATCTTTTAACATTGCATCATCGTCAGAGATGAGCAACAAGACGTCTTTAGGCTGCAATTCCGTTGATCCGGTAGGGATGAGGTATTGCTCTCCCCGTTTCACCATTACCACTAAAGTATTTGGATGCAGGGAAATATCTTTGATCATATTCCCGTTCCTGAGTAGCTGTTGATCAACGGTAAACTCTTTCATGACCGAACTGATATCGTCGGAAACTTCAATCTCAAATTCGGATAATTCCGGTTTTTCATCCGGTTTTTCCGCCAATTTCAGCCAATTTGCAACGGTAGGAATGGTGGTACCTTGTATTAATAAAGAAACCAGGGTTGCAAAAAATACAATGTTGAAGATCATAAACGAATCTTCCAGTCCTGAGGTAAGGACATAGGTTGCAAAAATAATTGGAACTGCGCCGCGAAGACCTACCCAAGACGTGAACATTTTAGCCCGGAATGATATTTTCTTGAAAGGAAGCAACGATAAGAAAACGCTCAGGGGACGTCCGAGGATAATCATGAACAGTCCGATAATAAGCCCGACTCCGGCAACAGGCAGTAATTCTTTCGGATTGACCAATAGTCCCAGGCAAATGAACATGATGATCTGAAACAGCCAGGTCAATCCGTCAAAGAAACGTTTGCACGAAAATTTTTGGTTGAATTTGGCATTGCCGATAACCAGACCGCCAATGTAGACCGCCAGATAACCGTTGCCTTTCAGGTCGTTAGTCAAAGCAAAAATAAAAAAGCAGACCGCCATTAACAGGACGGAGTATAGAGACCGGTTGGGTAAATCAATTTTTTGTAAAAGCCAGACAAATCCTTTTCCCAGCCCAAAGCCCATCAGTGCGCCAAAGAGAAATTGGAAAAGAAAGAATCCGACAACAGACCAGGTATTCCCGGACTGTACCTGGATCATCTGAATCAATGTGATCGTCAATAAATAGGCCATCGGGTCATTACTCCCACTTTCAAATTCAAGGAGAGGCTTCATGTGTTCTTTCAGGGAGACACCCTTGGAACGTAGTATGTTAAATACTGAGGCCGAGTCTGTTGACGACATGACTGACGCAAGTAACAAGGCTTCGAGTAAAGTGAAAGTGATTGTCTCGAAAAAATTGTTGGTAAGCCAGTAAATAAATAATCCGGTAATCAATGCCGTGAGTAAAACGCCTACGGTTGCCAATACAGCTCCCGAAATTGCAATCGGACGGATGTCGGAATACCGGGTATCCATCCCTCCGGAAAAAAGGATGACGTTTAATGCGATCATTCCTACAAACTGTGCGATCTTAGGGTCGTTAAACTGGATGCCCAGGCCATCGCTTCCAAACAGCATACCTATAAACAAGAAGAGCACCAGGATAGGAATCCCCAACCGGGCGCTTGCACGACTGGCAAAAATACTTAAAAACAAGAGAATGCTCCCGATGAGCACAATATTTTCGATTGATAAATTCATATGTACATCATTTACAAAAGGCGGTTTTGACAAAAATAATATTTTTTTTCGTAAATTAAAATATTTGTACCTTTGTATTTTTGAAATAAGTTGTAAAATGTATAAAATTAGCAAGCAATTTTCTTTTTCGGCATCACATGTGTTGGATAAGTTGTGCGACGGGCATCCCTGTTCCAGGTTACATGGTCATAACTACGTGGTGACAGTGCATCTGCGCACCGAAATGCCTGACAAATACGGATTTGTAAAAGATTACAGGGCGCTGAAACCAGTCGAAGAATTTTTGGATAATGAATTCGATCACCGTCATTTGAACGATATTATACCGTTTCATCCAACGGCTGAGAACATTGCCCGCTATCTCTTTGATAAATTCAAACCGGATTTTCCGGAATTATATGCGGTGGAAGTGAGCGAAACTCCCAAGACGAGCGCGGTATATGAAGCTTAAGGTCAATGAAATTTTCTACTCCTTGCAGGGAGAGGGCGGACGGCAGGGAGAAGCCTCGGTCTTTATCCGTCTTTCGGGTTGTAACTTGCATTGCGATTTTTGTGATACCGGGTTTGAGTCCGGCGACCGGATGGAATTAGCGGATATTTTATCCGGGATTGAAAATTTTCCCTGCAAATGGATTATCTGGACAGGAGGAGAACCTTCCCTTCAGTTGAATGATGAAGCGCTTTTGTTTTTCCGGGAAAAAGGATACAGGCAAGCCATCGAAAGCAATGGTTCTTTCCCGTTTTCTCCTTTGTTGGACTATACCGTTTGCAGTCCCAAAGGAAATCCCGGATATGCAAAGATCAAAAATAAAAAAGTAGATGAAGTAAGGATCCCTGTCAGGGCAGGAGATCGGATCCCTCCGGTTTCGGACTTGCCTGAAGCGTCATTCTATTTTTTAAGTCCGGTTTTTGAAGCCGACGGAAAAACAACTGCGGACAATATCGCTTTTTGTGTTGAACAAATAAAGAAAGATCCGGTTTGGAGATTAAGTGTGCAGGTACATAAGTTGATTGGAATAACTTAAAAACTTAAAACTCTATGAGTTGTTTTGAACTAAACATACTGGGATGTGGCTCCGCCTTGCCGACCACCCGTCATTTCCCGAGCAGTCAGGTGTTGAATCTGCGGGATAAATTATATATGGTTGATTGTGGGGAAGGGGCGCAAATACAATTGCGTTCCATGCACCTCAAGTTCAATCGCCTGAATCATATTTTTATTTCGCACATGCATGGAGACCATTGTTTTGGACTTCCCGGGTTGTTGTCCACTTTGGGTTTACT
Organism: Dysgonamonadaceae bacterium; assembly: GCA_031267385.1. GTDB lineage: Bacteria > Bacteroidota > Bacteroidia > Bacteroidales > Azobacteroidaceae > BNXB01. Next base: position 20,165 of record JAIRZF010000147.1, read on the forward strand.
GGGACGGACAGGAGAACTGGTGGTTCATGCTCATCCGGATGCTCAGAAGATTTTCGGACCCGTCCTTGATTATTTTTGCGGGGCGTTACCGTACAATGTCCGGTTCAATCCTGTTGACCCCTATAAATCGGAGTTGGTTCATGAAGACCGTACCGTGAAAGTGTATTCCATTCCGTTGAAACATCGTATCCCCACTTGCGGGTATTTGTTTCAGGAACTCCCTAAAAGCGCTCATATCATCCGTGACATGATTGATTTCCACCGGATTCCGGTTAAACAGATCGCAAAAATCAAAGAAGGTGCGGATTTCGTTGCGGAAGATGGTTCGGTAATCCCCAATCAACGCTTGACTCGTCCGGCAGATCCTCCTAAAAAATATGCTTATTGTTCGGATACGGCCTACTACGAAAAAATAATCCCCATCATTCAGGGAGTTGATCTGCTTTTTCACGAGGCCACATTTTGTGAAGCAGATAAGACCCGCGCCAACGAGACATTCCACTCATCGGCAAAACAGGCGGCAATGATTGCAAAAGCAGCAGGAGTTAAAAAGCTGATACTCGGTCATTTCTCCGCCAGATACCCGGATAATTCAATTTTGTTGGAAGAAGCAAAAACTATTTTTCCGGACACCATATTAGCCAAAGAAGATTTAGTCGTAAAAATATGATATTCTCGTGTATAATAATAAAACAATGTATAAAAATAAAATAATGCAAAACAATCAAATTTTTTTCGAATCGGATTTCACTGAACTGATCGACTTGGGAGCCGGTTGTTCCCGTCAGATCATGGGTTATGACGACAACGTGATGTTAGTCAAAGCTTCTTTTGAAACAGGCGGTATCGGCGCCATACACGAGCACCCTCATGTGCAGACTTCGTATGTGGCCACCGGTAAATTTGAAGTGACTGTCGACGGCGATAAACGTATATTATCGGCAGGCGACGGTTTTTTTGTCCCGTCGGGAAAACAGCATGGAGTCGTGTGCCTGGAAGCCGGAATTCTGATAGACGTATTTCATCCCGTAAGAAAAGATTTTTTGAAAGTCTAAAAAGAAAAATTTCCGGTAACGAATAACGAACCTTTCATCATTTTATCTCCCCCGGATTCTGCTTTGTTGTCCTGATAAGTCAGGCGACGGGCATATTCTATCCTCCAAAACTTCAAAATATTGGCCAGTCCCACATGGACTTCCACATATGGGGTATTTCCCAAAGGCTTCACCCCTTGATTGAAAATGAAAAGTTCCGGATGGATGGAAGGATCGTTATTATCAGACAAAGGGCCGTATAAAATGCGGGCTCCCAAAGTGGTTTTTATTTTGTTTTTCGGGTTGAGTAATGCGATTGGCGACCGGTTAAACATGAAATTTATATTCCCTGCCACGTAGTGATCCGTTGTAAATTCGTAAAAATTCATGCAGTTATATCCTTTCCGTTCAAAAATATAACTCTGGTTCCCCTGGGGAATGAACAAAAGCGGAAAAGGCGCCCGGTTCCATATTTTCCCTCCGAAAAGATGAATATCCACAATCCCGCTGTTTCCCCACAAATTAAATTGCTCATAGCCTTCGAATGTTGTAATCTGATAACTGTGATCCGAACCGAAAAGGCCTTTGATCCCGATCCTGTGACTGAGATTCAATTCGGGCTCTCCCCTCCTGATAAATATCCTCTCCTCGCGGGTTTGTATGAATTTCTCCCCGGGTGAGAACCGGACTGAAAGTTGTATCTCAGAGGTGGATATATTGGATATATAGGAGGTGTCTGCTCCTTCTGCTTTCATGTACCGTACGACTCCCACCGGTTCATCGTATTTGAATTGTCCCCCTATTTTATACGAAAAATTTCCGGCAAATTCATTTTCGAATGTCAGCAATCCTGTTTTTTGCAGGGACATATTATTGGGCGAGGCATGAGAAAGCGAATAAACGATATTGTCGCGCTTCGTTGTCGGCAGATCCTGACCGGGAATATTCATGTCGTTGACGTACGTAAACGAGAACAACCGCTTGGGATATTCCCGGATGTATTGATTGCGGGAATGTAATGAATAGATCAAATCCGCCCGGTATTTCAGTTTCCGGTCTCCGAATCCATAAGCGACATATCCTCCCGCCAGCCACTGATTCAGAAGTTTCACGGTAGTATTCCCTCCCAACCGGAGGCGAAAGCCTTCCATGCTGTTATAACCGGCAATTTGTGTGAGAGGGCCTATTTCAACAGGGCCGTTGATTCCTCCAACGGAAAGATGATTGTTGAGGAGAATGGGAACGGAATTTTGAATTTTATTGAAAGAATGGTTGCCTGAGGCCGTTTTAAGAAGCTCTTCGATCTGATTTTGAGAGGGAGTCAGGGGAACCGGACGGATACTGTTCCAATAGGCCTCCTCTTTTTCCAAATAATCGGGACTGTTTTTATCGATCCACATGTTGGAAACACCGGGATCCGTGAATGTAAAATGATCATAAACAAGAATTCTTTCGGCTATCAGACAGCCTTTGATATCATCACCCAGCAGTACCCGGCATGTCTTTTTCCCGGGAACTGTTTTTTCTCTGTCTGAAGTATAAGTGTGTGTAATCAATACATTCTGTAGAAAATTCATGTTTGAAGGATCATTCAAGGTGAATTTAGCCTCTACAAGAGAATAATTCCCCTCTTTCGAAATGTAAAAACACCCTGAAAAAACATTCTCTTTCATATTTTCACAAAAAAACGCCACTTCAAAACAAGGCTTCCCATTGATGATTTTTGTGCCGATAAGTTTATAGGTGTATATTTTTTGTGCATTTTTCCCCAATGGACTTTTAAACCGGAGGGACATGATCTCATTTTCATCCCGGTAAAGATCAATATTTCCAAAAACTTCATCCAGTAGATACGAAACATTCTGTTGCCCGATGCTCTCATACAATCCTGCCGCCCGCGAGGCATTCAGGACAGAACCTTTACGATCGTCTTTTTTATTTTCAAAGATAGTTTTATGATCTTCAAAAATTAAAGTTGTGAGCGCCAGATAGAACGGATTTTTTTCAAGGGGACAAGCGTGTTTGATCCACGGTTCAAAAGGCTTAATAAACTGTTTATAGGTGAAATTATTTTTGGAATGGTAATCGGAAAGCTGCTGTTCGAGAGATTCTTTGTCAATGACAATATCGACTGTGGTTTTCCGGTATTGATCATATTTGATAAATTCTTCTTCAAGAAGAGCGTTTCTCTCCCGGTGTTGGAATACCTTTTGCATCAATTCCGAAGCATCGGCCGCATCCGGGTGAAATCGCAGGGCTCTCATGTTGATGACCCCGTATCTGATGTCGGAAGGCTGATTTTGCGCTACTCCAGCTGCTATTGACAGGAAAAATAAGGTCAGAAATATTAAAAATAAGGGCTGAAACTTGATCATCCGGATAAAAGAGTTACTTGGCAAATAGTAAATAAGTTTTTTATGAAAACGGGATTTACATTGGTTTTGTTGTTTCTCTACCTGATTTTTTTTGGCACGATTTTTTCGCAGTCCGAAATAATTGTTTACATTTGCAGAAGTTTTCCGAAAGAAAATCGAATACAAAACACAACACATCAATGATATAATGATAATTTCTCAACCCTGCTTTAATCTATTTTTAACTAAGTTTAACACTTTAAATTTGGTTAGATCGCCGTTTATGTTAGAGAGAGACTTACCTGGTCTTACGCGCGCGAGAGGATAAGCTAAACTCATTAATTTACAACAAGATAGCCCGACTGAGTTTTTTGAATTTAGTGCGGTTTTTTTGTATTCCCTATAACCCCCTTCCCCGTAGTTCATTTTCCCAAAAAGAGGTGTCGTATTTGAATCGTCTTTTCCCGCTTGCGAAAGTAGGGCGGAACTTTCGTATTCAAATCGAAAATTGTATGTATGTGTTTGTGAATGTTCCGGGGAAGGGTTGTAGGGGAAGTTGATGATTGATAATTGATAATTGATAATTGACAATTGACAATTAGAACTTAAAACTTAAAACTTAAAACTTAAAACTTAGAACTTAGAACTTAAAACTTAAAACTTAGAACTTAAAACTTAAAACAAACATAAAAGATGAAAAGAAACAAACTGTTAATATCCGGACTGATGCTACTGTGCAGCATTGGACTTTCATCGGCAACCGAAACGCAAGTCTCTACCGTCACTTCGTTGGTTAGCACGCTTAGCGGCGCTAATCCCGGTGACGTGATTAAAGTTGCTGTTGGCCGTTA
>JAIRZF010000148.1 GCA_031267385.1 Dysgonamonadaceae bacterium
TCGGAAGCTGCATGGACTTTGAGACGTATCGTAAGAGAAGAATATCCGGTACAGTCAGAAACAGCCTGGGTAAATCCATCCAAAATCATTATTATATCACAACAAATGGACTCATCAGGTAAACTTTCGTGGGATGCTCCTGAGGGTGACTGGACAGTTTTGCGAATCGGACATATCAATACCGGCTTGAAAAACGGCCCCGCACCTCCTGAAGCAACCGGCTGGGAATGTAACAAGCTCGACGCGGCAGGCGCAAAGGCAAACTTCGATGGTTATATCGGAAGGTTAATCAATGACAACGAGAAACTAAAAAACGGACTTTTGAATGGAATCTTAATCGACAGCTGGGAATGTAAGACGCAAACATGGACAGCAGGACTTGATAGCGCTTTTATGGATAAATGGGATTATTCACTATTCGCCATGTTTCCCGCTATTTTCGGGTAAAGTAAATTACAACACGAAGCTACAGATCGATAATATTACCCGAAAACGACCGTAAAACATGGACTATTAATGGCCCTGCTGCCTATTCGGAACTAAAAGAATATGGTCTGTTAGGCCCCGTAAAAATTCAACGGATGACGGAGTAACAAATCCCAATCGAAAACAGTAAGCGCTATCGTCGGAAGTTAGTTGTTGAAAGCATATTTTATATTATGTTTTCCACTTTCTAATGCTATCGAATCAGACGATTTGGCAACAGATCGCTCATTTAGAACGTAGGTTTCAATATTCTCCGGTATAATCAGGTCTGCCGTACTACCTGCAGGAACGGTTATGCTTAGTTTGATTTCCTGATTTTCCAAAGACCAGGAGACTGCAATTTTGCCATAAGGTGTTTCTTTTGTTGATTTTGCCCAGGTAATACCTGATGGAATCTGTGGTTCTATAAAGAAATGTTTGTATCCGGGATTCTTTTCATCGGGACGTATACCGCCTATTGCCCGGTAAAACCACGAACCTATACCGTTATAGCAGTTATGTATACGGCTTCTATCTCCATTCCAGTGCTCCCATGTAGTTGTGGCGCCATTATCAATCATATACAAATAGCCGGGATATGTTCTTTTTTTCAGCATTGAATAGATAAAATCCGATTCGTTGTTTTCAATTGCCCAGGCAGTCAATACAGGTATTCCAACCAAACCGCAAGCTACATGACCATCTGAATTTTGTTCCGTATTTTTCTTCATTTGCCCGGTTACCGACTTCAATAATGAGTCAGGGGTTACGCCTGACAGCATAGGATAAGCCATATCAATCTGTGAACCGGTAGAATATATATTTCCTTCATTATTGAAAAAAGTCTTTTGGATAATACCATCTATCTCTGACTTCTGTCGACGGTATTTCTCTACATCGTCCTTTTTGCCTAACACTCCGGCTATTTTGGACATAGTATCAAAACATTCACTCACAACACAGTTATTTACTAAATCAATGCTTGATTCCAAAGTCGGATCCGTACCTACGGGACATGCCCAATCACCGAGATACCAGCTCCGGTAATCGGTATCAGGCCACCTCTTAAGCAGTCCGTCAAGAGAATATTTTGCGACATAGCTCAACCATTGTTGCATCAAAGGATAGTATCTATCTATCTGAGAGATATCACCATAGTTTATATATGTCTGCCAGGGCGCTGCAATAACAAAAGCGCACCAATACGGACCGCCACCTGCAGAATAGGGATTGGGGGCCGTATGAGGCAAACCGCCTTCTTCCCTTACGCAATCATTCCATGCCGAGATCCAGTTATCGTACAGAGGCGACAGATCAAACATTGTTTGTGCCGTAACGGTAGAGGCATTGCCGTCACCTCCATATCCAAGACGTTCCATTTGCGGACAATCAACCAGATAACCTCCAAGACTAAGACATTTCAGAGTGTATTTAATCATATCGTGAATATCGTTCATGTCTTTGTCCGAACATTCGAACGTAGAAGCATCACTGAAACCTGTCTGTATCAGATGCGCCTTGATATTTTCTTTTTTAGGTTCATCCTTAAGATTACTAATCTGCAGATAACGGAAGCCATGATAATTGAATTTGTTTTTAAACTTTTCAACGCCTTCACCCTTTGCGATATACTTGTCCTCCTGCTTATTATCAACATATTTACCTTCAGGGGTCAGATGGTCGCAATAACCTATCGTTATTGTTTGTCCCTTATCCAATTCCGGAAAAAGGATTTCCGTCCATCCTGTAACCGATTTTCCCATATCAACCAACCACGTGCTATCACTTACCTTTTCTACGGACACAGCCTCTAAAGAGTTTCTGATTATGTTTGGTTCCGTCAACTGAGGTGTAACCAAATGCTGTGGGACATTTATTTCCGTTACTGCTTGCCATTGAAGATTTTCTAATGTGACGGAATGAAAATCGGCATCAAGCTTTGAGCCATCCAGAATCTCACCGCCAAAACGATGCGGTCTCCAGGTTCCGATACCCTGATAAGCGCTGAGCCGTCCTTTCCAATCCGTACCGGTAGAAATAATTTTTCCGGTTTTACCTGATTCAACGTAATTCAACTGAGCGCGAACCACAGGTATGTCATACTTCGATTCCAAATCGAAGTTTCCGTTATGATACCAACCCTGCCCTATCCATATTACCAAATCATTACGTCCTTTATTTACAAGCCGCGATACATCATAAGTAACAACCAAAGAGCGTTTATTCATTTGTGAGACGGCAGGTGAAAGCACATTATCGCTTACTTTTTTACCGTTTAAATAAACTTCATGGTAACCTAATGAATTAACATGTAAGAAATAACCTTTCTTCTTATCCTTTACTTCAAATGTCTGCGTTAATAGCGGACATTCCGAATATTCGGAATCTGATGGAAATCCTATATATTTTGCATCCCAATCATTTTCATTTAACAATCCTATACTAAACTTTCCTTCCGAACTCCAGCCCGATTCTTCATCATTATTGTCCCACACCTTTACTTTCCAATATACTAAAGATCCCGAAGACAATTCTTTACCCTTATACTTTACCAATACGGATTGGTCGGACTCTACTCTGCCGGTATTCCATAAGTCTGCGTTTTTTTCGTTTAGCAACGATTTATCGGAAGCCGCCAATATATGAAAAGCCTTTTGTTTCACTCCATTTTGTTTAGATTTCAATTTCCAGCTCAGACGAGGTTTTTTTTCTGCTATACCAACAGGATTTTCGAGATTTTCACTTTTAAGGTTGCAGACAGAAGTACCGGAATCACCAATACAAGTATAAAAAACAAAGAAGATAAAAAACAAAACCGCATACAAAATCGCCTGAGAATTAAATATCTTAGGCATAAACGTAATGATATTTTTTGATATTGTACTCATAGATATTCTTAATTATGGATGTTATTAAAATTTAAGCGCTTCAAATTTACGCTTTTTCTGATATTCAGCAAAAAATACTTACACTTTTTTCAATAAAATCGCATCAAAAAGCAAATAAGTCAAAAACGGAAGAGAAAATCCGTACTTCATCATCCGAATAACGTTTTTACATCCCACACACTTGGAAATT
>JAIRZF010000202.1 GCA_031267385.1 Dysgonamonadaceae bacterium
CCGGATATTGGGATACGAAATTTAATAAGTTCATGACTGTAATTTGTTTTATTTTGCAAAGATAAGCATTTTAGGTGAAATAAAGGATATTCATTTTTTAATATTTACGAATATGAAAAGAATATATATAATTATAGGCTTTGTTTTTATTTCTCTAGCCATGATGGCACAGGGAAATAAAGTGGTATGGGACTATCCGGTGAAACCGGGTATGGAGGAATGGAACCGGTTAAAAACGATGGAATACGTGTATAAAGCATGTCAAATCCCGGATAAGGTTCTTCAACAAATGAATACGGAAGAATTGGTAAAAGTATGTTTGAATTATCCGATTTTATCGGTTTTGCTTCTGTTCAATTCATTTCAAATCGGCTATGAAAACTTTTATGCAAACTTCAATGGTATAAGAGAACTGATGTCGAGAAAAGATGCTGGAGAATATTTGCTGAAAATGTATACAAATATGTCTTTGGACGAATATAATCCATTATGGACATTAGAAAATCGGGGCGCTTTTTCTGCCCGCTATTTATATCTGGAAATTATTTTGGCACAACCTGACGTTATACACTCATTTGACGAAAATACCCGGAAAGCGTTTTTAATGGAAACAGAAAAAAAATTCGCAGAGAAGATGGCGCGGGAGGATATTTTTGGAGGTGCAAGTCTGGAAGTCAACGGCTGGATTATGGCGAGGGCATTGCAGGCTGCCAATAAATTGCCGGAAGCTACACGTCAGAGAATGACTTTGTATTTAGAAACGGGAACGCTTGAAGACAAATCATTATTAGAGGATATTTATCAGTTAACAAAAAAAATCAACCATGAATAAAATCGTATGCTATCCCGTACTGGCCCTTATGCTGTGTCAATGTGGCGATAATTTGAATGACATGAAAGAAGAAAGCGATCTGGAATCGGACGGCTGTTATCCGCTGGTGAAAGAGCGATATGAATATCCCATATCTGTACCTGCAACAGGAAAAACGATGGCCGATGTGATAAGGGAAATGCAGGTTCCGGAAACGATATTGGAAACAATGTCCACATACAGCCTGATTCAAAGCATTCTGGATAATCCTTTACTGAAATTCAGTCTGGTTTTGAGCACCTCGTCAGTAGTAGGCGGCGCACATGTCTCCTTCGAACAGATGAACTGTATTAAGGAACTGGAGCGTCGTCAGGACTGTGCCAACATTATCTTGTTTTACAAGAAAATTGACTATTCCTGTATATGTGCCCGGATACAGGAAAGCGGGAGCATTGAAATTCCCGTGAGACTGTATTTCTTTGAGTTGTTATTTACCAAACGGGAAATTGCCGACCGGTTGAATCCGTCCGAAAAAAGGAATCTGGTTTCCGAACTGTTGCATAAATATAACCAGAAGCTTGATTATCCCGATATTGTGAGCGATCACCTTAAGGTTTCATCCTTTATGGCTATGGCGTGGATTATGCATGCAGATAACTATGCGCCGATTATGAACCTGTACAAAAAAGACGATGTGTTCAGGGAATCCATGAATGAAGACAGTTTTTCGCCGAAACATAGAAACCAAATACTGTCTTATGCTGAAAGTTTTATTAAAGAATAATTAAATTTTAAAGAGATGAAATCAAAAATAATAATAACATGGTGCTTTTGCATATATGCAAATGTACTCTATTCCATTGATGTTTATACGTGCAGGAATGGGGTGGTTAATGCCCTTGAACGTGCGGAATTTACCGCTGCTGATATTGCATATTATAATGCGGCACTGATAAGCGAATATGCGAGTATAGGTATTACATCCTCGGATATTATCGCAAATTCTTCCAATATGTATAACTGTCATGCCTATGCATGGCATTTGACTGAAGGAAATACCAATAAAGTATGGATAATTAATGCATTGCCTCAACCCGGTAGTGATGGATGTTGTATTTCTACACACAATATTGATATTTATTGGGATAATACTTATGGATGTTTCATAGAAACGTCATCTGAAGCTGTAGCTGAAAAGATTCATTACTATTGTGGAGATCATTCGGCGGTTAAATCTTCCGTTTCCGGGAAATATGAATCAAAATGGGGAAAACTTCCCGTTGTCAGACACTCTCCAAATCAGGTTCCATACACAAGTCCGGAAAGCCGAAGATATTACATACGCAGGTTTTCCATATCCGGCCCTGCATCCATTTGTCCGGGAAGTACCGCTACATTCACGGTAAGCAATCCTCCGGCAAACTACACATGGAACTGCAGTACCGGATATACGCTGGTTTCCCAGTCCGGCAATACCGCTACCTTTTCAGCAAATATCAACAGTGGATGGATAAGTGTTCGGGAAGGAACGACTACTTTGGCGATCAAAAATATTCCTCCTACAATTGATATTTCCGGACCTTCCTCGATTAGTCTTGGAAGTACCGGAACTTTTACAGTAATCCCATTCTGTGCAAGTAATCAATATGAATGGTGGCTATGGGAAGAGAATGCGACGCCTGTACATGTGATGAACGGAGCTTCACTTACGTTGCAGGCAACAACGTCTCTACCCCGTTATCTCAGTCCCGGCGCATCCGATATTCTGCAAATATTGCCCGGTTACAGAAATCATTATATCCAGGTACGGACGTATAATAACGCTTATGCAAGATCATCTGAATACCTTGTCAAGGTACCCGGTCAGGGACATCTTGACCTTATCTCCGGCGGGTAAAATAATGTGTCACGCGCCGTCATTTATCCCAACCCCGCTTCCGGCACACTGAACGTTCAGTTCAACGATGAAGCGATTACACAACGGCAGGCCGTGCAACGTGTCGCCCAAGTGCCCGGTTTCGACATTCGCCTCTATGACACTTACGGTGTTTTGCAACGCCGGGCATCAGCGGAAAGCTATAATGTACAGTTCAATGTATCCAATCTGCCTAACGGTATTTATTTCCTGCATGTGTATGATGGTAGCGGCAGCAACCCTCCCGAAGTGCATAAGGTCATTGTGAAACACGAATAAAAAAAATGGCGGAAACATGAAAAATACTGTTTGTACCGGCTGTGACTGACAAACAGCGATTCAGGGAGAAAAATTCAGTTATTTCAAACAATTGAAAATAAAAACATTGAAAGAGGCGGTAAAAATAAAAATTCCGGCTGATTGTGCGGTTAAAACGTTGTGAAAGGGCATCAACCCCCAAGTTATATTCTTTCATGTTGTAAAAATTAAAGTCGCAAGGAGGTTGTGAAACCGCGCCTTGCGGCTGTTTTGTTTAAATCGCAAGACAGGCTCAAGCCGGCTGCCGGCAATGGGCAGACTGTTTGCGTCGGTCTCCGACCCACGCAAACGCAGGGAGTATTCGATGGAAGATATTTTGACGGGTGCTCCGGCGGGGTTCCTGCAACAGTATCAACAACAATCAAACAACGGATACGGGTTGCAATACAAATACAGCCGCTTTTCATACATGGCGATGAAAAATTACTATACCCGGCTGCAGATCGCGCATCTTATCAATCAGCATACCGAAAAAAGCAGGGAAATTGTCGAACGGCTGAAAGCTCATCCCGAAAGAACGGGCAAACATCCGTGGAATCTCATGATGGATGCCCTCATTTAGTGCGTCCCGAAAGTATCTGAAAACGCGGATATCGACATTTGCAGGCCATCGCCATAGCAGGTGTCATTACGGTCTGACAGCCGTTGCGGAGAGAACTTGCTCCCGAAATCAAATCGTAACTTTCTTACAAATTATATTTTAATAAAACAGGCACTTGATTTAATTTGTTGTAAAGTCCCCTTTATCGTTTGCACTTTGCTGTGCAAACAGCCACGCTTTTGTCCCTATGTTTACGCCTGTCCGGAGGCAACTTTATGAAATACAGTCCCTGAATCGCAGGATTCTTTTCATAGATAATTGGAATGATAAAATTTTTTATTGTATCTTTGTCGCATGGACAGGAATAAAAACATCTCAAATGTAGAAAATAAAGTGCTTACCATTCGTGAGCAGCAAGTCATACTTGCCAGCGACTTGGCCGAATTGTACAGTACAACTACCCGGGAAATAAACAAAGCCGTCCGGAATAATCCGGATAAATTCCCGAGAGATTACTGTTTCCCCTTACAAGTAGCTGAAAAACAATATGTGGTGGAAAATTTCCACCACCTTGAGAAACTAAAATTTTCGCCGGTTATGCCCATGGCATTTACCGAAAAAGGTCTTTATATGATTGGAACCATCTTACACAGTTCTGAAGCTGTCGAAATGACTTTTGCGATCATTGAAACTTTCGCAAAACTTCGTGAACTGGCACGTAATATTGATCGTTTAAACTCCGAAGATATTCCGGAAACGGAATCTCAAAAATTACAGACAACGGTATCCAAAATGTTCAGGAATATTTTCAATGACCCTCTGCCATTGAAAATGCGTAAAACTTTAATCAGTTTTAATTTTGGCGTTGTGAAAATATCCGTTGAAACCGTCCATGAAACACCGTCCGACAGTAAATGATACAACTTGATGTTAACGGTGCTGATGGGGACAGGGCCGGATTGCTAGTTTATTTGAAGTGGCGATTTGCCATGTAAGCGATGCGAACATTCTTCGGATTAAAAGAATATCATGCAGAATGGACTTTGTCATATAACGGTACGAGCCCGTAAGTTTGGTTAAAACAGCAAGTAAAATAAGAACAGTAGAGAAAAAATATCGGAAACAAGCGTATTATAACAAGGAAAATGTATGAACGACAGCAATAAAATTTTTATCACTATTTTTTGCGACCGATTAAGAAAGTTGCGTAAACGCCTTAATATGAACCTGGAAGAAGTTGCTGAAAAAACAGGACTTACATTCAATCAGATACAGAGACTGGAAGGCGAGATAAATGGCTCGGAAATAGTAAAAAAAGGTGGCGACGGCAAGATCGCTACTATTTTAACACTACTAGATTATTACGGGAAAAGGGTTTCGCTTGATGCTCTTTTTAACGTCAATGTCCCTACGGCCGACATATCCATTAACAAAGGGACGGAAAAGGAAATCGTCCGGGAAAAAATACTGACTTTTTTCGAGGATATAAAAGAGATTGTTAAATACCTGGAATAATCCATCTGCGTGCATTGTGCAGTATGGGATGTATTGTATTTATTCAGTGCATTATCTACTGTGTCAGCGGACAGTTGACTTCCCAACTGCAGACGGGATACATGCAATAATATTTTATTTTCTGAAAAAGATGGCAGTCCGTAAAGGTACTTCCGGTTTGCTTCCCGTTCTTTCAACTATGATATTGAACCTGTTCCGGATCGCTTCTTCAATCAGTTTTTCAGTAAAGACACTGGAAAAAATTTGCGTTTCTTCGGAATACGTTGCCGCATCTTTCAGAAGCATATCGTGTTGTGGATGGTAAATCCGATAATTGTCTCCATTGACTTTCAGGAACGGTTTCCCCTCATGTTCTTTCCCGGCCAGTAAGGCCAGATGACTTTTTCCGTACACAAGTTGACCGCCCAACAAAATAGCTGTCGGTTCGGATGTGGTATGATATCCAAAAGTCAGCCTTTTTGCTACTGCGTCAAAAATAACATCAACATCAACATCAACTTCCGGCATATGCTCTTTTTATTATGGGAGCATACGCATGTAATAAAACCCGATTCAGTATCAATGGAGGATTTTGCGGCAGTTCCGGTTGCCCGGTTGACAAAAGGTTCAGTCCGTTTCCTCCAGTATGGCCGCGACCTCTCCGACTGAAAGACCGGCTATTTCTGCAATATCTTCCCCCGACATGCCTTTTCGCGAGCAGTTGAGTACGAACTGAACGGTCTTTGCACGTGCACCTTCCGCACGTCCTTCTTCGCGTCCTTCTTCGCGTCCTTTTGCAAGATTTTCTGCTATGACGGACAGTTCATTCCGGATGGTATCCCAGTTCTTGTCGTAGATGGCAAGTTCTGCCTCCGTAAAGCCCCCTTTTTCGCAGATGTCTGCCGCTTCGCGGATCGTTTCGTCCGCAAGAAAGTCTTCGGGGACGTACTCCAGTCCGTGATCCATCTCTTTCAGGAAACGCAGCCACAGTACGGCCATTCGGCGGTCCGACCACTTTTCAGTGCGGAATTTGGGCAGTTCCACCATGATCAGTTCCAGGCCTTCGATCACCTCGTCCGTGTTTTCACGGTTGGCGATCTGGTAGCGGTGGTAAAATTCCGCCGTCTTGTGGTCGAAACTTTTGTTCAGGATAGCCAGCGCGTACACTGGCTGGAGGCTGGTATATAACTTTCCGCTGTCCAGTTGCTGCACGTATGCCTTCGAGGCATTGAACAGCATGCGGCTTGGAAAGAAGTCGCTCCATTCCATCTGCATCTCGACGATGAAATGGCGTTTGTAGTTGTCGCGGCAGCGGACGTCGACCACCGAGAATTTCTTTGCCGGATTGTCAGGCACCAGTTCGTTGGACACGTATTCGATGCTTTCGATCACGCGTCCCGGCTCAAGGGGCATCAGCGCATTCAGGAAACTGATCAGCAGATCAGGATGACTGCCGAAGATGCGCTTGAATACTAAATCGTTTTTCGGATCAAGATAACTTGCCATATCACTTTCTTTTATAATTTTCGGAAGCAAAGGTAAGTGATTTTTTCCAATTATCATACAGATGTTCTATCTCCACAGGGTAACCGCACTGAAATTTATGATTTTCCGGGGGTGACTCCTGTCGTTCCAAAATGTTCCGCATATTCCGATAATCTGTCCGATTACTGATTTTAGTGCGGTTGCCCCGGTATGTACCGATAATTTATACCTGAATCCGGAACTTGTCGATCGGGATTATGCATTCGACGTCATTCCTGTCATGCCTGCTCCTTTGCAAAAGCGACGATATCAATCCTGTCCGCGAAAGCAGCCAAAACGGGTACCGGGTGTCCGTCCCTGCTTTTTCCTATCCTTGCATACGGCGTACCCGTAACAATTACCGTTGTGAACTTTTTAAGATGCTCAACAATCGAAGGAGCATCATCTCCTCTGAAATTTTGGGTAACGTCCAATTTGGGTGCGTCACTGCCTTTACCGGTTTCATACAGGGTAAAAGAGATAAAATTTCCCTTTTCCCCTTTGTTCACTCTTGCATCGGCAAGCAATTTGCCTGAAAAAATAATATTATTCATAACCAATTATTTATGTTAATAAAAATGTTTACTGCTTCTTTGGATTCCCGTCCGTTGTTACATCTTCCAACTCACTGCGAGCTTCCATTGTAATTTGCAAGATATAGTTTAAAATCGGCATCGGGTCTATTGAATTGCCATCACAGGTTATCTCGAAATGAAGATGTTCGCCCGTACTTCGTCCCGAACTTCCGGATATTCCAATTGCCTGTCCCGCTTCTACGGCTTCTTTTGCCATTGCAAACCTTTGCAAAAGGTGTCCGTATGTTGTCCGAAATTCGCCGTGTCCCACCTGTATAAACTCGCCGAGCGTCCTGTTCCGCCCCGACTTTATTACGCGTCCCGGCATGATGCTGTACACGCAGTTAAAGTCAGCATTCAGATCCACGCCTTTGTGAAATTTTCTTTTGCCCGTAACGGGATCTGCCCTGTAGCCATAAGGCGAATTGACTTTGATTTCATCAACAGGCAATGAGAGATACAGGCGTTTCCTCATGCCATCCAACAGGAACCGCATGTTCTTATTTAAAGCCGGATTTGCGTTTACCGGCTGTGCACTGTCGATTTCATTTACAGCAATGTTCTGACTGTATGCAACAATTCTCTCCGTTTCTCTCTGTTTGGCCTTGTCTTTCGGGAGTAAGGTATGGAATTGTGCATGGCTTGATATACAGCATGTTATGAAAATTGCGAAAATTTCTCCTGTTTTTATATGCATATTTTGAATATTATTCGTATCTTTACCGCAAAAATAGTAATATTTTCAATAATAAACAAATTTATCACATGGAAAATTTTTCGATGAAAGAAATACCGTTTGAAAATTTAGCTCTCCTGGGGATGACGAAAGAAAATTTTTTGTCTCTTCCCGGCGAAAATCTTATCCGTCTTATGAGCGGACAGAGAACGGACGTTTTGCGGTTTGACTTTTATCATGACGGGCAGCGGTTTTTTATAGATGCAAAACTTATGCTTGCACGCGGGAATAATTCCGTCAAAGCGTTAATGGTTCCCGTCCGAAAACAGATTAAAAATGACTTTAATCTGACTCGGGCAGAACAAATAAAGTTGTACGCGGGTAAACTTATCAATAAGCGTGTGGACGGTCAGCGTTACCTCCTGCAACTGGATCGCGAAACGAATGAAATTTTACGCGCAAAAGCTCTTGACGTCAAATTGCCGTTCAACACAGGCGCTAAAGACCGCGAGAAATTGTTGTCGGGAAAAAGTATTCAGATTGATACTGAAACAGGCCGGCGTTCCGTTAAAAT
Organism: Dysgonamonadaceae bacterium; assembly: GCA_031267385.1. Taxonomy (GTDB): domain Bacteria; phylum Bacteroidota; class Bacteroidia; order Bacteroidales; family Azobacteroidaceae; genus BNXB01. Next base: position 8,429 of record JAIRZF010000202.1, read on the forward strand.
TAACCTGCTTGACGAAAAGAGGTTTGCCGTCGATGGCGAACAGCCGCGACTTCGCTACGTCGGCGCTTACTTTACCGATGCGGACATACGTCTGGAAGATAAGACAAAGTACGGCCTTTCTGAACAGAATGTTCAGAAGCTTCTTGACGGTTATAAAACATCGCTTGTTGAATCGGACGACGGCCGGAAAGTTAAACTCGGACTGACGAGGAACAACGATAAAAGCGTTTCTTTGCAGGTTTTTCCCATCAAAAATGAACTTGACAGCGAGGTACATCTTGACCCGCAGCAAATTGAAAAATTACAGCGGGGCGAAACCGTATCTGCCGAAATCAGGGGCAAGTCGTATATTTGTCAGCTGGATGAAGAAACAAACAGTCTGTTGAGAGCGCAGAAGGAGAGTGTCGTCCCCGGTATTTTGCGAGGGCATAATCTCACAAACGAAGAGAAGGAGAGTCTGATAAACGGCCGGCCGATTACTTTTTCCGACACACGTACCGGCGAACCGGTTACGGCAAAATTAAATCTTACGCACGTGCGTGGCGTTGAGATTAAGGATGATGCAAACATATTAAGAGATTTATATACGGTGGGCGAAAAAGCGGCGCAGGTACTTAAAAAACAAATTCACGACAAGCTGGAACGCGATAAGTTTTTTATGCGAAACAATTTGGATTCAAAAGATTTGTCAAATTCCGCAAGAGCAGCTTTTGACGAACGGCAGAAATTTTATTTTGATTATCATAATCCCGGTGTTATGTCCTATATTCAAACCGACCGGAACAAGTCTGAATTTATGATGTTTTGCCAATCGCAAACACCGACCTTATCACCGAAATTATAGTTTACTAACAGTTAATTGATAAAAAAATGGAAGATTTAAAGAACAAAACTTACATGGAACTTGTCCAGTTGCACCAGGATGGAGCAATCGGGTATTTGCAGTTTGTACTGGCGCAGGAAGATCTTGCGGACTTATATGTCAGCGCAATGAATCTGTACGGCTTTTCTCAAACGGATGACACTGCCGAACAATGGCTGGAACATTATGAAGAAACGTCTCTTAAAGACGATGAAGGTGCGGAGGAAGAAATACTGAAAGAAATAAATTTGTGAAAATGGAAGCAAAACGGTTTAATAGCAAGGCATTGCAGGAATTTGCCGGTTTGATGATTGAAAAAATCGAACAGGTTGACCTGGATTGGCAAAAACCCTGGATTGTATCGCCGGTCGGTCAGCCCTGTAATGCAATATCCGGTCGTCCGTATAACGGACTTAATGATCTGATGCTTCTTTTTCATGCGGAAAAAAAAGGATACAAAATACCTGCATATTTAACTTATAAACAGGCTATTGATGCCGGGGCATACGTAAGAAAAAATGAAAAAAGTATCCCGATCATGTATTGGGGGAAATATTATGTTGAAAAGGATCATCCGGAAAACATTATCAAATCTGAAGAATATAATAAGCTTAACGAATATGAAAAGGAGAAGTACAGGCAGAAAGTAGCCTTGAAAGACTATGCTGTGTTTAACGTACAGCAGACAAATATCCCGGAGGAAAAGCCGGAATTGTGGAAAAAAATACAGCAGGGTTTCGTTACTTGCCGCTACAACGATGAAAACGGGATGTTCAAATCAGTCGATATGGACCGAATGCTTGAAAATCAAGCATGGCTTTGTCCCGTCAATGTAAAAGAAAGCAATAAAGCTTTTTATGCGCCGAGGATGGATGAAATTACTGTGCCGTTAAAAGTTCAATTCAAGGATGGCGAGAGTTTCTATACAACGCTGTTGCATGAGATGGGACATTCTACCGGTACGGGAGGGCGGCTGGACAGGGATCAGCACGGATTCTTCGGCGATGAAAAATATGCCAAGGAAGAATTGGTGGCGGAACTGACCGCGGCATTGACCGGCGCTGAATTGGGGATCACGTCTTGTATACGGGAAGAAAATGCCCAATATCTGAAAAGCTGGCTGGAAACGCTGAAGGCCGAACCTAATTTTATTCTGACGGTACTTTCTGATGTTCATAAGGCTTCCAATATGATTTGCGATGTGGTACGGAAAGAGCAGGAACAGGTGAAAGAGTTTGAATCCGAACAGGCAACAAAAGGGAAAGAACAGGTAAAGGGCAAAGAGGAACAGCTTGCGGTTAAAACGACTGATAACGAGAAAATTGCGGATGCATTTCAATTGGAGAAAGGACAGTTGTACCGTTATACCGTAGACAATCGTACCGTTATGTTTGCCGGCCTTGCAACAGGCGGGTATTATAACTTTCAATATCCGGATAGCGGATATGAGTTTCAACTCATGGGTGGAGATAAAATGCTTAAAAACATCCGGTCGCTTGACGGCGATGCCGGAATGAATCTGTCGGTGAAAGAGGCGAATAAAACCGAAAAAAAACAGCTTGCTGCCGGCAAGTTTATGAAAAGTGAAATACCTAAAGGCGAACTTAAACTTTTGGGATTGAAGCTGTCGGATTTGTCGGCAACCGATACAAAAAATCTGTTGTCGGGAAAGGAAACGAAAACGCTGCTCCTGAAAAATCAAAAGGGCGATCGCATGAATGCGACCCTTACGCTTCACAGAAACAGCAATAATACCGTTTCAATCACGATGAAACCGGTCAAATCTGCGAATACACATAAAATCAAAATGTCATAACATGGTTACATTTAACGAATACAGAAGCAAGGTTTCGATTCTGCAAATAGCAGAACACTTGGGCTATTTGCCTGTCAAGGGTAAATCTACAAAAGCCCGTCCTGTGCTACGCGATGCGGCGGGGGATACCATTATAATCAAGCATCCGGAAATGCCGTCCATGCAATTATACTGGAATCTGGGAAACAGTTCGGAACATGGCAGCGTGATTGACTTTGTAAAGAATAATGTTAACCGGTTCTCCTGTGCCGGAAGAAACGAGATAGACAATATTAATAAGATACTGGCTCATTTTTCCGGGATTGATTATGATAACGCCAAATACATGAATCAACCTGTCGCCTCCCAAAAAATATTCAATGAAAGTGATTACAATGCGGTCATTCCCGATATTGGCATGCTTCATTTTCTGACCGGAGAAAGAAAAATCAGCGAGGAAACGATAAAAGCATTTTTGCCCTTTATCCGGATCGTGGAAAATAACGGGTATAAAAATGTGGGATTTCCCTTTACCGTGGCCGACCGGGACGATAAGGTGAGAGGATATGAATTGCGAAATTATGGAGGATTTAAATCTTTCTCCGCAGGAGGAGATAAGGTTAATGCGGCCTGGATCGCTGATTTTTCCGTCAATAGAAGTGAGATTAACCAGATATTTTTCTTTGAATCGGCCATTGACGCCCTTTCTTTTTGCGAGTTGAAATCAATGTCTTTTGACCTGCACAAGTCAGTGTTTGTCTCTTCGGGTGGTTTTCCGTGTGCGGAACAGTTCCGTCATGTTATGAATGCCTATCCCGATACCGCCATGCTGATCGGTTGCCATGACAATGACTTGCACGGTCATTTGTATGACATTACGCTTGCATGCGTAAAATCAAATCAGTCATTTGCCAGAAATAAACTGGATGATGCGGTGGAATTTAT
>JAIRZF010000252.1 GCA_031267385.1 Dysgonamonadaceae bacterium
CGCCCCGGATTTTGATGGAGCGTTGTGGAATACCGGTGGAAGAAGCCAACTATGGGGTGAGCGTTTATTTTGCCTGTCGCACGGTAGGAGCGTTTATCGGAGCCTTTATCCTTTCAAAATATTCTGCTACGAAATTCTTCAGGATCAGCATGATAGTTGCTGTCGCTGCATTGATCGGCATGTTATTTGTTACGGATAAACCCTTGATCCTGACACTGGTTGGGGTCATAGGATTCTCTTGCGCCAATGTTTTCTCAATCCTTTTCTCAATCGCTCTTCAGAGGGCGCCGGAAAAAGCAAATGAAATTTCCGGGCTTATGATAACAGGAATTTCCGGCGGGGCATTAATCCCAATATTCATGGGACTGGCTACTGACCTATGGGGAAATCAATCCGGCTCGGTATTTATAATCTGTATCTGTGCCGCTTACTTGCTCATCTGTGCTTTTTACCTGAAAAAAGATTACCTGAAAAAAGATTGACAAAATACCTCGTTCATCCTTGGATTAAACCGCTCTTTGTCTGACCACCTCATACATCAAAACGGCTGCTGCCGCCGAAACATTGAGGGAACTGATATTGCCCAGGATAGGAATCCGCACCATTTCGTCGCAGATCCTCAAATTATCCATCGAAATGCCGAAGTCTTCGCCTCCCATTACGATAGCTACAGGGCCGGCATAATCGACGGTCGTATAATTTTTATCCGCTTTTTCGGTAGCGGCAATGATCCTGTATCCGCTGTTTTTCAGGAATTTAATGGCCTCGTTGATGCTGGGTTCTTTACAAACAGGGAGGGTATGTAATGCTCCCGCAGAGGTTTTGACTGCATCTGCATTGACGGAAACACTGTTGCGTGCCGGAATTACCAGTACATCCACTCCGGAGCAGTCGCAGGAGCGGGCAATCGCCCCGAAATTCCGCACATCGGTGACTCCGTCCAGTAGGACAATAAACCCGTCTTTCCCGTTTTCGTACAGGAAAGGAACAATATCTTCCAGTTTTTGGTAGGTAACGGCAGAAATAAATGCAATAACCCCCTGGTGATTCTTTTTTGTCAGGCGATCCAATTTTTCCTGCGGGACACGCTGAAGCGGAATCGTCGTATCCCGTACAATCTGGAATAACTCCCTGGATAGATCTCCCTGCAAATCCCTTCGCATCAGTATTTTGTCTACCTCTTTGCCTGCCTGTATCGCTTCAATCACGGCGCGTGTGCCGAAAATCATTTCGTTTTCTTTCATTACGTGTTACGTTATATGTTTTACGTTTTACGTTATACGTTTTGTCGTGCGTAAGCCCAACGTAAAACGTAAAACGTATAACGTAAAACGTTATTATATTTTCAGTAATTCCTTCGCATTTGCCACAGCTGCCTCGGAAAGGCCTGAACCGCTCAGCATTTGTGCTATTTCCCGGATTCTTTCCTCCTGTGACAGTTTTTTTATCATGGTTTCTGTCGTTTCACTCGTTTCCTCCTTATAAACAAAATAGTGGGATTCTCCTTTTGCTGCGATCTGGGGCAGGTGAGTGATGGCGATTACCTGCATTATTTTCCCCAGATCTTGCATGATTCCTCCCATTTTATCTGCAATTTCCCCGGAGACTCCCGTGTCGATTTCGTCAAAAATAATGGTAGGAAGAGCTATTGTCCCGGCAATCAAGGCTTTTATTCCCAGCATCAAACGGGATATTTCGCCACCGGAAGCCGTTGATGCGACCGGTTTGAGCGGGATGTTCTTATTTGCCGAAAACAAAAACGCTACATTATCGGCGCCGGTATCGTCGGGATAAGGCTTTGCCGATAGTTCAACCGAGAATTTCATGTACGGCATCCCCAGTATATTGACTTTATCTGTTAACTGCTTTTCGAGCAGGTGTGCCGCTTTTTCCCTTTCTTCCGTGATTTCATTCGCCAACCGGGTCACCTCCCGGAATGATTCCTTTACAGTTGTTTCCAACGCAGCCAGATCAGCGTCGAAATTTTCTATGGATTGTAACTTTTTTTCAATCTCACTGAATAATTCAATCAATGCTTCCGTTGAATCTACCTTGTGTTTTTGTTGCAAAGAATACAATAAATCCAGGCGGTTTGTAACGAGTTGCATCCGTTCCGGATCAAATTCCAGCTCTTCCTGACCGGAAGCAATGTCCAGCGCCAGGTCTTTAACATCGAGGTAGGCCGATTGCAGGCGTTCCGCCATGCCGGTAGCGGGAGAATAGACTTCTGTTAATGTCCTGACCGTATCCAGGGCGTTTTTTAAGGTCTGAACGGCCCCATTTCCTTCGGCGGATAATAGTTGGTCGATTCTGAATAAACCTCCTTTTATTTCTTCTGAATGGGAAAGTGTTTCGGATTCATTTTCAAGTTCCTGTTGTTCTCCCGGTTTAAGGGAAGCTTCCTGCAATTGTTTATATTGAAAAGTCAGGTAATCCTGATCGGCGGCGGCTTTTGCTGTTTCTTCTTTTAATTCTTGGAATTTTTTCCGGAGGGAAACATATTTCCTGTAAATCTTTTTGTAATTATGTCTCAGTTCTTTATCCCCTGTCAATGCATCCAATACTTGCAACTGGAAATAATCGTCGCCCAGCATCAGGTTCTGATGTTGGGAATGTATGTCGATCAACCGGTTTCCGAGTTCTTTCAGTTCGTTTAACCCGGCGGGAGTGTCATTAATAAAAGCCCGGGATTTACCCGACGACCATATTTCCCTCCGGATAATACATTGTCCGGAGTCATATTCCAGGTCTTTTTCTTCAAAAAAAGCCTGCAAATCGTAAGAAGAAATATCGAATATTCCTTCTATCAGGCATTTGTCCCCTTTCCGGCCGATGGATTTATTCTCTGCCCTTTGTCCCAGGATGAGCGATAAAGCTCCAAGTATGATGGATTTACCGGCTCCTGTTTCTCCGGTTATGACAGAAAGCCCTTTGGAAAAATCAATTTCCAGTTTGGAGATCAGGGCGTAGTTTTGAATCGTTAAAGATGAAAGCATGGGGTTGATTTATTTTTTCAAGGGTTCCAGTTGTGTAGACATGGTCGGGTATAACTTCCGGAGTAATTCATAGCTTGTTTGTTTCTCCTCGGTACCGGCCTTACTTGACATTGATACGATTTCATCGAGTTTACTGTCTGCAAATAGTTGCAACAATACGGTCGACACCCTCGAATTCTTTTTTAACTCTTCCAATACGGGTAGAACATTCAGAATAGTTGTTCTTGCCCGGTCGGGATTTGCAGTCATTTCGTCCAGTCCTTTCCGGTGATAAGTATACCATAATTCACGGAAAGGACTCATGGATTCATCTATAAATGAAGTGATTATTCCATGTTTATTGTTTGCTTTGCCGAAAGCGGTCCATCCGTTCCAGGAAGCGGCGCCCTGGGCTTGCATGACAATACTTTGCGCCTGACGGAAAAAGACAGATCCTCCTTTAGGAGAAAAACTGTCAAAATCAAGTGCCAGGATCAGATTTGCCCAAAAAGTGATCGTGGCGACCAGGTTATTGTCTATCATATTCCCCACAATTTGAAATGGAGTATTGTCCATGTATTCAAAATTAATTTCGGTATCCCTGAATCGTACCAGTGTCGTGTTGTAGGCAGAATTGTAAACAGGGCGCTGGGCTTGTATCAACAGTTCTGCAGAGAAGCTATTATCTCCGGTTACAGTCATTATGGTGAGCGCAAAAGAACATTCTATCTTTTCATTTTGGGCAAAAGTGGCGGATCCCCATTTCTGGTTACTGATAAAATTATTCAGGGCGACCTCCAGAGAATTGAACACGGATTTATTCGTACCCTGTATCCGGTCACTGTTGATTGAGACTCTCGCATGAAGTTCCTGAGCCTCCACGGACACCAGAGACAGACAAAACAAAAGGACGATAAGAAAAAGAGACTTCTTCATATTCAAATAATTTGTTACATTAACAGATTTTCCATTTCATCGACAATATCATCAGCAACAGTTGTCTTAGATTTTAACGGAAAAACTTTTTTGCTATTGTCCGGGAATAAAATAGTAATTTTATTTGTATCGGTTCTGAACCCGGCTCCGGCATCGTTCATCGAATTAAGTACGATAAAATCCAGGTTTTTCCGTTCCAGTTTATTCAGGGCATTCTTTTCTTCATCATTGGTCTCCAGAGCAAATCCGGCAATAACCTGTCCTTTTTTCTTCATTTTACCCAATGCGGCGGCGATATCCGGGTTAGGAACCAGTTCGACAGACAGGCGTTCTCCCGTTTTCCTCTTTATTTTATTTTCCGAAAATAAAGCCGGTTTGTAGTCAGCCACAGCTGCACAAAGGATAGCTCCGTCTACATCCCGGAAAGAGCGTATCGCTTCTTCATACATCTCATCCGCTGATTCCACATCTATACGCTTTATCACCGGATGATTCACCGATAAACCGACAGGCCCGGTGATTAAGATGACTTCAGCGCCCCTGGATGCGCACGCTTCTGCCAGGGCAAAGCCCATTTTCCCGGAAGAATAATTGCCTATGTAGCGTACCGGATCTAATTTTTCATATGTTGGACCTGCCGTGATCACTATTTTTTTTTTTGATAACTTATTCTCTTTAGAGAAAAAAGCTTCCAGTTGATTTACGATCTCATCCGGCTCTTCCATCCGGCCTTTTCCCTCCAGTTTGCTGGCTAAAAAGCCTGTGGCAGGCTCGATTATCAAGTTTCCGAAAGACCTTAACAGATCCAGGTTTCTTTGAGTGGAAGGATGGGCGTACATATCCAGATCCATTGCCGGAGCGATGAAAACCGGAGCTTTCATCGAAAGGTAGGTCGTAACAAGCATGTTGTCGGCTATCCCATTTGCCATTTTCCCTATTGTAGACGCCGTAGCGGGTGCGATGACCATGGCGTCCGCCCACAGGCCGAGATCGACATGGCTGTGCCACGTACCGTCATTTGCGGTGAAGAACCCGGAAACAACCGGTTTGCCTGTTAGCGCCGAAAGTGTAACCGGAGTGATGAATTCCTTTCCTGCAGGAGTTATCACAACTTGTACCTCCGCTCCTTTTTTTAGAAGCAAGCGGGTCAGATAAGCCGCTTTATAAGCGGCGATACTGCCGGTAATACCCAGCACGATTTTTTTCCCTTTCAGCATAAAGATCAATTAAAAAAACGGTGCAAGTTAACAATAAAAATGCTAAAAGCCAAAAAACCTGATCGGTTCATCAATTAATGTAGAGACGCAATGCAGAGACGCAATGCATTGCGTCTCTACTGCAAAGGCAACCCTATAGGGGTTGCCTTTGTATAACCCCCAGATTCATCTGGGGGGTGGAGATAGAGAGCCAGGAGAGTATTGGCGAATAATTATTCGCCCGTACGGGAATGAACGAGCGCAATGGACGGGCGAAGTTTTTCGGAAAATTCGGGAAACAGCATTTCGATCGGGCAGCTAATCAGAAGGATCCGCAATGGAAAAAATACTATCCCAATTACAAAAAAATGGGTGTGAACGATACGGATGCCATCTTGCTCAAGCAAGAACTTGTTGCTCTGGGATGGACTGTTCAATTGATATCTACGAAACTATATGGAATAATTGTTAAATCTTTCTGCTTAATCAAAAATAATTACCTTTTTATTTGTAATAAAGTAAATAATTATTTACCTCTGTGGTGTCAAACAAATAATAACAATATGAAACAGATTCATGTAACATTAGAAATGGGAAAAGACGGTTACGGTGTAATGTTTAAAGAAGTACCCAATGTATTTGGATTTGGCGAAACAGTGGACTCTGCCAAAGAAGATGCCAATGCGTCGTTAAAATTCTACATTGAATGTTTGGAAAAAGAAAACAGACCGGTTCCGAAAATATTGCAAGGCAAATATGAATTGGTATTTGAATTTGATATTGAAGCGCTTTTGAAATATATCGACGGTACGGTTACGAAAACTGCGCTTGCAAGAGTAGCGGGAATCAATCCCATACAACTCACGCATTACAGTACAGGATTGAAAAAACCGCGTCCGGCACAACGAGAAAAAATTATAACCGCTTTGCACCAGATAGGAAAAGACTTATTATCCGTATCTTGACTTATTTGTTTGACAGTAAATGATTAATTTACGGACGGTCCGCTTCAAAAGAGCGGACTTTTCCTTTTGTCCTTTATTAGCCTGCAAATGTGGTTTTTTTTACTTTACTTCATCTTACTTGCAATCTAAAAACAAAGGAATGAGGGCAACTTGTGAAGGCAGAGCGATGCCGTGTCCGTACGTCACTCCGGGAAGATACTTTTCAACTGGATGGAGATCTCTACTTTCCGTATGAAGATCTGGATACGGAACAACCCAAAATGTGCTTCAAAAAGCTGATGCGTTTTATTGCTTTTCCCGTTCACTTTTGTCGTTCTTACTTGAGTAGGATATCACTAAAAAAAGTAAGAATAAAAATCATGGCAGGAACGACAAAAGAACGGATTGTACGTGCTGGAAAATACCGACGTTTATATTACAAGCTCCAATGCAAACCCGCTTTCGGGTGCACACACATGTTTGGGCGCACACGCAGGTGCGCCCCTACGTCTTTTTTTTATTTTTTTGGCATGATTTTTTCACAATCCGAAATAATTGTTTACATTTGCACGGGTTCTCCGAAAGAGAATCGAACACAAAACACAGCACATCAACGATATAATGATAATTTCTCAACCCTGTTTTAATCTATTTTTAACTAAGTTTAACACTTTAAATTTGGTTAGATTGCCGTTTATGTTAGAGAGAGAGAGAGAGAGAGAGAGAGACTTACCTGGTCTTACGCGCGCGCGAGGCTAAGCTAAACTCATTAATTTACAACGAGATAGCCCGACTGAGTTTTTTGAATTTAGTCGGGATTTTTGTACCCTATAAACCCCTTCCCCGTAGTTCATTTTCCAAAAAAGAGGTGTCGTATTTGAATCGTCTTTTCCCGCTTGTGAAAGTAGGGCAAAACTTCCATGTTCAAATCGAAAATTGTATGTATGTGTTTGTGAATGTTCCGGGGAAGGGCTGTAGGGGAATTGATAATTGATAATTGATAATTAAAACGTAGAATTTAAAACGTATAACATATAACGTAAAAACGTAAAACGTATAACGTAAAACTTAAAACTTAAAACTTAAAACTTAAAAACATATGTCACAGATCATTCTTTCCAGATTTATTCTGTTGCTCGTCCTGCTCTACGGAGTGGCAATGAAAGTGCAATCGGCCGTTAGTTGGGAAACCAATTATCCGCGTTGGGAAACAGGACAAGAAACACTGACCGTCGAGGGAGAGGCCGGTAAATTAGAATTGTTTCTTTTTACTCCGGAAGCAATTGCAGACGCGGGTTTTGAATTTACTCTTCCCTTGAATCTGAGTTGTACGGGAGTAGAAAGTCTAAATTCAATAAGCTATGGTGCGCCTACAGTATCCGGTCAAACCGTAACAATAAAAATAACTTCCAATGGTGGAACCATAGCCGCTGGTTCTCAGCTACGGCTTAAGTTAAGCTTGAGAGCTGCATGCGGGGCCGTGAGCGCCGCAAATGCCATACAAATCAAACTCTTGTCCGGAACCGCACCTGTCCCCGGATCCGACAAAACGGTTAATTTGCAGGTACAAAGCCCTGTCATTCAAATGACAACGCTCAGCAGTACGGTGAGTTATACCGGCAAGGATACATACGAAGCGTTGACTTATGAACTGAAATCCGATATACCGGTCGGTACTTATAAAATTATCTTGACTGTTGATCAATCGGTTAGCTTAAGAAATTTTCTGTTCGACGGTTCCACTGTTACGGAAAACGTCGCAAATATCGCGAATAATGAGAGAACCTACACCTTATCGCTGACAGGACTTTCCACAGTGGAAAAGGCGTTGACTTTCGAGGGCGCTTCATCGCTGGGTGGCTCCCATGTCATTACTCCGAAGGTGCAATATCCTGCTGCACAGAACTGTCTGACGGGAAGTGGTTCCCTGATTACGATGCTTATCCCTGCCACTTCAGGGCTGCCGAACATGACATCCATATCGGTAAACTATGTAGACACCGACAAGACAGCCGTAATAAACCGAAACGATGTAATCGTGGACGGATTGACTCGTACCTGGGCCAGATTTGTTTTTGAGAATACGGGAACGGCAGATGCCTGCTATATCACTGCAACAATATCAGCTCAAGGACGAAGTACTTACATAGAAGATATCGATGAGATCTATTATTCGGTAGATGGCGACCTCTATACGAAAATTCCTACGACCTGGTTGACCGTCAATTCCACCGTGGTAAATTATCCGAGCAGAACATTCCTCCCATCGGCTCTAGGGAAACCCTATCACGTAGGCGTAACTTTTCCGCTGGATTTTCAGTTGGGAATAAATCACACAATCACACTCCTGTTCCCGACCATCAATGGGAAAATTTATGATAGCGCTGCCCCCGGATACGTAGGAGATGATACTCATCAATTTATGTCGGTCATTGCAGCTGTATATTCAAAAAACGACTCGAATATTCCGGGAATAACAAGTAATGTCCTCGACCTTCACTGGAATGATATAACACTATTCAATGAAATGCCTTCGCCGTTTTCCGTGAAGCAGAGTCAAAGTATCGTTCGTGAAATCAAGACGTACAGAGGCGTTTCAAAATTTAAACTTTACCTTCAATTGCCTTCCTGGTTGAAATTGGATACTTCCGGCGGAGATCCCCTGGTATATACCAATTCGGGTGAAAGTTACGCGCCAGTGGAAAACGAAAGCAATTTGACGGCTGATCCTCCATATAAAATTTATACTACCGACGGCTGGGCTGCCGATGATAAAATTATCCTGAAATTCAAGGCGGATCCTTTTCCTCCGACAGAATCGAATAAGGAAGGAACCATCTCTTACTGGATGGATTATGACTTTAACGGACAGATACTCGAAAAAATCGGCTATATCACCCAACAGGTGACCCTTCTTTGCAAGGAAGAGGGGGTGGCGCTGGAAGATGTGTCTTTTCACCGGATTACCAGGGGATTGAAAGACAGTGATAATAATTATCTGCCCGATGCGCTGGCATCGCCTGCTCCCGATGTGGAGATCAGTCATGACTCCTATCTGTCTGGAGATCAGGGCGAGTTCAGGGTGAGAGCCAAAATTGTAAACGGAAGCTCCTGGAATTACCTGTATCTACCCGTTGAAGTCGCTGATAATTCTGTTTCCATAGGAAATTCCGGTACGTATCAGTTGTATATCCGGCCGGAGCAGATTCGTCTGAGAAGAAATGGAGTAGACGAAAATCTTCCGGTTACTATGACTCAAAACGGCAAGTCATTTTATTTACGGGTAAATGCTTCCGGAAATCCACTGACAGGGAACCAGATACTGGATATTGTTCTTCCGTTTAGTGTTAATGCTGGCTACAATCAAAATAAAGTCCCTCTTGATTTCAAATGTTGTGTAAGCAACGATCCGCTCAATCCCGTAGATCCTGCTACGGCTACCGACCGCGAGGGAACGGATTGTCTGAGTAAATACATCAATTTGTGGATTCCCGGATATGCTATAACTGGTACCGGTGCAATAACTGTTCCATCTACAAATGAAAGAAAATTTTATTTGTATATGACTAATTCTTTTACCAATGGCATTGCTCCTTATTTCCCGAAGGAAGTACGACGAGGACAAAGGTATGGGTTTCAGATGAAATTTACACTACCCAATGGTTATCGCTTATATGATGATAAGATTGTTGTCGGCAGGGGATCTCTGGATACTCAAGGTCCGGCAACAAAAGAGTTGTTACCGGAAAACATCACCGGAAATGTCTATACGTACGATTGGTCTTCGCTTTATAATCTTGATATGAATAGCGACGAAGGCTCTTTGGCTAGCAATGATTGGGCTTTGCCGGACGATTATATGAGTCAAACTATTCGTTTGGCCATGCAGGCTACTAAGGGAGTCACATCCGGCGCCTCCGTGGTTAGGGTTGATTCCTATTTAAAAAATCACCTGAGCGGACAAGAAACAATCATTACGACAACTAGTCATAATATTAATTATTATGGTTTGAGTTCCGAATTAGTCGTAAGTCAGAACAGTCTGTCTTCAATGGGTTCCTCATTAACTTTGCCTGTCCTGAAAGTCGGTAATCCAAACAGCAGTTCACTGGATCGCATCTGGTTGTATGTCGACGGGAATGTCAGTGATCTTACGTTGACGCCACTTGAGGCAGGGGCATCGGTGAGCGGCAGTGGTTCCAATAACCGGTGGCTGGAGATTACTACCACCGGTTTGGCCGGAGGCAGTAACCTCAATTATTCATTGAACTTCAAACATCTCGGACGAACGGATGGAAAAGATTTGAATGATACGATCAAGATCTATTTTGTGTCCAATTTTGAAGACGGTTCTTTTCTAGATCCTACAGGAGCCGTTTTGGATAAAGATGATTATGATCATATCGGAGTCTATCGTTCAGTGGAAATAGTTTCCTTGAACGGACGTGTCGATGGTAATATCAGCGTAAGTAACACTGTTCTGGGATACAATACGCCCTACACATTGACGGCTTCCATCAATGGAACAGGCAGCCCCGGTATTCTGCGTAACCCTCAAATGATCGTTACAGCGCCTGCCGGACAGGAATATATTCCCAACAGCTTGAGCCTGTCGTATAAAGGCGTTACCTATTCCGGAACGCCTCTGTCGTCATTGGAATCCGTTCTTACTTCAGACAACAGCGACCCGGCTACGGAGAGGACTTTTGTAATAGACCTGAAAACAATCCTGGGCGCCGATGTCCTGTTCCCGGGATACCTCAGTACAGATCCCGGCGATACGGATCTTTTGCGTCAGGCGACACTCACGGCTTCTTTCAAACCGATGTGTGAAACAAACCTCACGGGAATTTATTTTAAAGGAGAAATAACGGCGGAAAATATTACGGAGACGCGAATCAAATTATCCAATATCCTTTTACCCTCGATAACAAATAATTATCTTTTTCAGGTATCATCCGGAATTAAAGATGGAAATCGTGGATTTAATGAAATGCGGACGGATGCCGTTTGCGTAGTCACATTGCGTAAGTTGATGGGTCAAGGTGATGACATGGATCTCAACGACCGGTTGCAACTCATTATTCCCCAGCAGTTCGATATCAATGGCAGCGCAAGCATTATTTCGGGTTTGGGAATCGGGACGGTGAATGTTGAATCCAATACCGTGATCGTCGGCAACAAACGTGAAATCAAGTTCAGCTTGCCGGTGTCGGACTACGGTGCGGCGCCGGATAAAGGCGTGGGTGTGGATGTGGTTTATGAGATACCATTGAGGTATAGCCCCAACGGTCAGGCTTTGGCCGGTAACCCGGAGCAAGTAATTGATATTGCAGTGGTAACCAACAAGAGTTTTGATGCGTCGTGTCCGCCGTCGTCTGCTTCAATTGGCAGTGGTCAGTTGGAAGTTGCTGTTGTTACCGCCTCGGAAAATACGGCTTACGCCTGCCTGAACACAGAAAAAACGCTATCAATCACCAGCCTCGATTTCGAGGGTTCCTGGTACGACGATGCGGCAAAAACCAATCCGGCTCTCTCTGCTATCGCTACTCACGGCTATACCCCGACAGTCCAGGCCTCCGGAGGAAGAACATTCTTTGTCTCCGCCAAGTTCGGCGCTACCGAATACGGAATGGTTCCCATTAGTGTAACAATGAACCCGGAAGCTACAGTTACGGTAGATCCTCTGACCGTCTGTGCGGGAACGAGTGTGGATCTTACTTCTTTGATCTCCGAAACACCCGTTGAAGCTACGATCGAATATTTCGGGTCTGACCAGGAGACGCCGGTATCTTCTCCAACTTCCGTACTTGTGAATACCAGTACGACTTACTACGTTCAGGTAACGACTACAGCAGGTTGTAAGAGTGCAAAGACTCCTGTTGTTGTCACGGTGAACCCCTTGCCTCAATTCACGTTAAGCAAGACGAGCGAGCGGATC
>JAIRZF010000274.1 GCA_031267385.1 Dysgonamonadaceae bacterium
TAGAAAAATTCCTGAATTAATGAAAGGAATTGGAAAAGGCGTTAGGAATTTCAAAGATGGAGTCAAAGGAATTGAAGACGATATAAAAGAAGATACCACTTCCGAACCTAAAAATTAAGGACTGCCTTAAGCAAGAAAAGTATGAGTGAAGAGGTGAGAGAAATGTCTTTTTGGGATCACCTGGAGGAACTTCGTTGGACAATTTTCAGGTCGGTTATTGCATTATTTGTATTTGCAATAATCGGCTTTATTTTTATGCCGTATCTGTTTGACAGCTTTGTCTTGGCTCCCGGCGATTCCAGTTTTTTCCTCTATAAATACCTTTGTAAAATAAGTTCGCTGGCACCTTCTCTCTTGCCGGATTTTTGTAGTGACGCTTTTCATGTGGATATGATCAATTTCAAGTTGGCTTCACAGTTCTTTACACACATGACCATGTCATTTTATCTCGCTTTATTGATAACTTTCCCCTATTTGATATATGAGATATGGCGATTTATCAGCCCTGCTTTATATCCTCATGAAAAGAAAAGCGTGCGCTGGGTACTCCTTTTTGGAGGAGTGATGTTCTTTGTCGGATGTGCGATCGGGTATTGCCTGGTATTCCCGATGACGCTTCGGTTTCTTTATACCTATCACTTGAGCGACACGATAGTCAACGAGATATCATTGGATTCCTATATGGACAATTTTGTCATGTTGATTCTGGTTATGGGAATTGTGTTTGAACTTCCGTTGGTTTGTTGGTTACTCTCACAACTGGGAATTCTCAAGCGTTCATTCTTCCATAAGTTCCGTCGTCACGCAGTTGTCATATTGCTTGTACTTGCCGCCTTTATCACTCCTTCCAGTGATCCGTTTACATTGTCGGTCGTTTTCTTCCCGCTGTACTTTCTTTACGAATTAAGTAGTTTCCTGGTTAAAAAGGATACCATGACCGAAGAACTTGAACTTGAACCTACGGTTACAGATTAATTTTTTCTTTGCATGTGCCTGATTAAATTGTTGAATGTCTGATTTTTAGACAAAAGCAGGTCATTCCCTGTAATAAACAGTTTTTTTCGCGCCCTCGTCAGTACGACGTTCAGTTTGCGATCGATTATTTTTCCGTTTTCTTCCGTGATACAAGGGAGGGTTTCCAATTGCCAGGGTGCATTTACACAAAAAGAGTAAATAATGATATCCCGTTGACTCCCCTGGAATCGTTCGATTGTATCTACTGTGATGGAAGATAATCCGGGTATTCCGGTTTCCTGTAATAATTTCCGTATCAATGCAATCTGGCTTCTGTAAGGTGTGATAATTCCAATATCTTCAGGGTTAAATTCTTTTTTTTCTTGTTTGGAAGATTCCAATAAACCTTTGCATATATCGACAACGACAGCGGCCTCTTCATGATTTATTTTGTCGGAATTTTTTCCTGATTTTTTCCTGACGGGGTAGAATATCATGTTATCATTATCCCATATGTCGTCTTGATGAGGGAGTCCTGCACATTTCAACCGGTCGTTGTAAAAGTGTAAAGATGGAAATTCCGCAATCTTGGGATGCATTCGTCCTTGCGTGAAAAGGGTGTCGTATGCCGATTCTATGCCGGAGTTTTTGTATCGGCGATAGAGGCGTTCAAACAGGGAATTCCCCAAATTGGTAATGCCTGCTTCGTTCAATAAGGGATTACTGACGGCGCTTTCTTCTGTCGATTGCAGTACTACTGCCGGCAATTGCTTGTGATCTCCGATAAGAATAAACTTTCCGACTGCATTTTCTCCATTGGGTGTTTTTGCGCACAAGATCCCCAACAGATGAGGTTCCAGCAGTTGAGTTGCTTCATCAACGATAGCCACATCAAATTTTTTTAGTTTGAAAATGTCCGGTTTATTCCAAACCGAAGCGACGGTGCCAACATAAATCCTGCATTTATTGAGGACTTGTTGTACTTCATTTCTCCGGCTGCATTTGTCTAATTGTTTATCTAACAGGTACTTTCTATACTCCGGATTGCAATTTAATTCATTCCCGATTCGAATGAATGGCAGGTGTTCACTAATTGATTTCAGCGCCTTGCATATTTCATCAACAGCTCTGTTTGTATAAGACACAAGCAGGATATTGGCTTTATTTTCCCGTAAAAAAACTTCCGTCATTTGTTTTAGGGCGAGAGACGTTTTGCCTGTTCCCGGAGGCCCTACCAATAAAAAACAGTCCTGAGTTTCGGTCGCTTTTTGCAGAGCTCTTTCAATATCATTTTCCGGGAAGGAAGTATTATTTACATCCCGGATAGTTTGAGGCATTCTCCGGCAAAGCAACAGATCTCTTCGTTCCCGGTTGGCTTCAAGAAATGTACTCAATGTCCGGAACATTCCTGTGTACGTTGAGTCCATGTAATCGTGCTCCAGGGCATATAAGGACTCATTATTCCAGACTTGTGTATTGCGTTGCCGGTATCTCAACCGTATTCTGATCTCATCGTGGAACAAGACTTCAACCGATCCTTTGAAAATTTGCCTGTTGTTGACGTTATCTGCTTCCGTATTCCGTTCATACAGGACAACCGCATCTCCCGTTCTGAAATTCGGCAGATACAGATCTTTGTATTCCGGGATCTTGAGTGTTACGGCATGGGAGTCGGAATCAGCCTGATTGTCTGTTATTCTCAAATCGTGGAGGATTTCTCCGGCAGATAATTTGTCTTCAAAATTTACATTCCAGAGGTTGGACGCTTTTGAGATTCCTTCATATTCCCGTTCTCCCACTTTAGATAGCCATAATTCTTTGCTGATAAAGGTGTAAAGTCGCATGAAATATTCTCGTTCACAATCGTTCAGAGCATTCAGTTCCATTCTGAACCGGTCGATGGAGGGGCGAAAATAGTTTTCGAAAAACTTTCCTTCCAGTTGTTTGGTATTCAGTACTTCGGAACGGATATTTTTCAGGATGCTTCCGGTATAAACAGTATCGTTTTGCCTGTTGACGGCAGATTCTAAAGCGACAATAGCATTTCTAAGCCGGAAAGTTTCATTCAGTTGTTCCCGGGAATGTTTTTCTTTAGAAAGAACAGGATATTTGGAATAAAGAAGGTAAGACCGGATGGAATCCGGGTTGAGATTCAGGTTGAATTCCAGTACTGCCAGGTATAAGGTTATTTGGGTGTAGTGATTGATGGCGGAATGTATGAATTGTCCGCCGGTGCGATAATCTTCGACGGCTTTTCCCGATTTTAATTCCACAAAAGCTGAAAAATCATTCAACATCAGGTCAAGACGTCCCTGGATTCCCATTGCGTTACAGATGAAAGAGGGTTCCAATACCGCATTGTCCCGGTTTATACCTGCTTTAGGAAATAAAGTCCGAACGGATTCCTTTATATTCTCAAAGTGTTTTTTACAGGAAGAGAAAAAGTGATATTCATTTTCCGGGTCTTTCAAATCCTCACATGCCGAAAATTCAAAAGGAGAAGATTTAAATAGTTTTTTCAGTGTATCCTCGTAATTTATCGGATGAGATTCTTTTTCATTGACCAGTTCGTCAATGAAAAAGTTTGCCGTGTTTCCCAACAGGATATGTTGTGTATTTTCACTTATCCTCATCCGGGTAAGGACGTAGTTCAGCGGATGGCTTCCATAGGGGCGGAAACATTCGGCAAGGGAACTGGTATCGACCAGATAATCCGGTTCCAAAATGAAAAATTCGGCGTTAAAAACGGAAGGTTCAATTTCTTTGGCATTAAGCAGATTGAATACATTACCCGAATGTAAATAGGGAAGAAGAGCGATAATCTCTTCTCTTTGTTTTCCATTAAAAAGGACGGTTAAGGTTTTTCCGGTAGTAGTTTCTGCAATCAGTTGGCTGTCGGTCATTTCCCGGAAAATAATTTGTAGCGTTTTGATTGTTTTCATTCAACAAAGATAATCGTTTTTTATAAAAATAAATGAGATATTTTGAGTATTTTTGTGAGAGATTACCACGGAGTTATTACCACGGAGTTATTACCACGGAGTAGCACGGAGTTGTTTCACAGAGTTTCACGGAGTCTTACATATAACTCCCCATAACTCCCTCTAACTCCCCGTAATTCCCTGTAATTCCGTGGCAAAAACCCGGTCTAAATATTATACACCATGAAAAAAGGAATTATTTTTATTGTCGGTCTTGTTTTGGCAGGTCATACCTCTTTGTTTGCCGGAGATATTACCCTCAAAGTAGTAAAAAGATATCTGAATATCCCGGTATCCCAA
>JAIRZF010000287.1 GCA_031267385.1 Dysgonamonadaceae bacterium
GATACAAATTATAAATACCGAGCCGGATTGATTTCCCCACAAATCCGCAGTCAATCCCATGAGTATTGGAATTAATGCTCCGCCGGAAATTCCGGTTATCATAAGTCCGGAAATTTCATTTGCTTTTTCCGGTACTTTCTGAAGAGCGACAGAAAAAAGGATCGGGAAAACATTGGCGCAAAAGAATCCTATAATCCCAACCAGTATCAGGATCAACGGTTTATCCGTGACAAATAACATGCTGATCAATGCAGCGACAGCAACGACCATACTGATCCTGAAGAATTTTGCGGCAGAATATTTTGAAAGAACAAAGGCTCCGATAAAGGCTCCTACCGTGCGACAGGCAAAATAAACGCTCACCCCATAGTTGGCTTCTTCCACCGGTATTCCACAACGCTCCATCAAAATCCGGGGCGTAATTGTATTAATACTCACATCTACTCCTACAACAAATACAATTCCGAAGAATAACAAAATGACGGTCTTATCTTTCAGTAAACCCCAAACTTCGGAGAAAGACGAAGCGCTGTTTTTTTCTGTTGTTTCCTCAATCGGCGTTAGTTGCAACCAAATAAAAGATATCAGCGTAATTCCTGCAAATACGGGAAACATCGACTGCCAATTCCCGAAATAAGAAACGGAAAAAGCAGCAATAAAGGGGCCTGAAAAAGAGGAGATTGCTTTTACAAACTGACCGACAGTCAAAGCGCTGGTCAATTGATCATTTTTGACAACATTCGACAACAAAGGATTCAATGAGACCTGCAAAATCGTGTTGGCTATTCCTAAAATAGCAAATGCAATCAGACAGGAATAATACGAATACTGAATAAACGGGACAACCATCGCAATCAACGTGATGATATTACTAAGTTGTACCGTTTTCTTCCGCCCCAGTCTATTCATCATAATTCCGGTGGGTATTGAAAATATAAAGAACCAGATAAAAACCATGAACGGCAGGAAGTTAGCCATTGTATCACTCAGGTTGAAATCCTGCTTGACATAGTTGGAGGAAATTCCAACTACGTCACAGAATCCCATGACAAAAAATCCGAATAAAACCGGAAGCAATCTGGATATGGATTGTTGTTTCATGGTATTGTTGTTTTATTTCATTTTGCTTTATTTTATTTCACAAAAGACTTAACCATCAAGGCTTTATCTTTTCCTTCATTTGTGATTTTATAAGACCCGGCAGCTGCCGGAATAACAAATGTTTCTGCATAATTGAACCGTTGCTTCATACCGGATCGGGTTTCCAGAATAACAGAACTTCCTTCCACCAACATCCAGACATGACATTTATCATTATTTTCTATCACTATTTCATTTTCAAATCTATAACGATAAATGTCATAAAAGTGTTCGGGATGAGTAGGGAGATGTTCCAGACGACAATTTTCATCTTCTTTGAGTATTTCCGGCTTCGCGATCAGTTCTTCTGAGACCCGTTTGCCCTGGCGCTCAAATCGCAGGTTTTTCATACCGTGCTCAATATTGATCGGGCGAGGACGGCCATCGAGGTCTAACCGCAGCCAATCATACATTTTAAATGTAAAAATATAAGGAGCGCTACTGATTTCAAGAACCAGGTTATTTTTTCCTGAGGCATGGACTGTACCGTTCGGAATCAGGAACAAATCGTGTTTTTTAGCAGCAAATTTTTGAACATATTTTTCTATATCCACTTCCTTTGCTTTTTCCTGGTTTTCTACCAGTATTTTGTGAAATTCTTCCGGATCAATATTTTTCTGAAATCCCAGATATACTCTTGAATTTTCCTTACAATCAAGAATATAGTAAGTTTCATCCTGAGTAAACGACATTCCGAATTCTTTTTTCATATATTCATTGGAAGGATGACATTGAACCGACAAATTACCACCGTCAAAGGTATCCAGGAAATCGAACCGGATCGGAAAATCGTATTTGAAACGTTCGGCACAATCTCCCAGGACTTCTTTATAATTATTGTACATCAGAAAATCAAAAGAGACCTCCAGCCGGAAATCATCACTTTCAAACATCAGTCCGTTTTCCAACACCATCAATTCAAAAGACCAGGCTAAATTTGAAGTGTCTTTGTTTAATCCTTCAATCCTTGATTTTATCCATTGCCCTCCCCAGACTCCAGGTTCAAACCAGGGTCGTACACGAAAAAAGTTCTTGCTCATCGCTGTTAATCCCTGCCGGAGATCAGTTCCCGACATCATCAGTATTTTATCGGGACGTTGTTCGTCCACAACCAGGTCAATTCGTGGCAGAAGATTACATTTATGTTCATTCAGGACTCTCCAATCGACAAAATAAAACCGTTTGTACATCTGACGATTGTCTTCCGGTTTATCTACTCCAAGATTGGTCACCATACCGGATCTCATCCTGAACTGCAATTCATTTTTGGGAAGATCAACATAAATCAAGGGGACATTCCATCCGGCCAATGCGGCGCCACACCCAACCAGGATATTTATTCCGTCGGTTGCTACGGGTTTTATTTTCTTCAACTTATCTTCATCAAACCAATCAATTAATTTTTTATCCGTAATCTTGCCAAATACAGGGTCGTCTCCACCGAGAAAAGGAGCAACCATTTCATTGATCTCATTCAAAGGACGCATCGCCGCACTGATATGATGCCAATATGCTTTTTTACCTTTTTTATTTAATTCAATATTTATCGACTCCACCAATTGCTCCCAGAAAACGCCGACATAGCCATCAATGACCACCTGTTCGTGTTGAGCAATCCAATCCGCCAAAGCCTCAACTCCTTCTTTGATTTTCCCTGTTCCAACCGGAAATGCAGGATAAATATCATAATCTCCCTGATGGCTTACAGTTGATTTTTCCGGGGCTAAAAATTGCGTCGTTTTCCTCCATTCGATTTTATCTCCCATTTCTTGCCGGTTTAATGATGATCCCACATTCATTGCAGCTCCGATGAGAGGAGCCTTGTCCCACAACTCACATATTTTTACCTGAGTATTTAAAGTTCCTTTTTTATCCAGAGTATTTTTGAAATCTTCCAGAAAAAATCCGGATGCTTTTGCAATATTTCCTCCAATAACAACTACATCGGGATTGAATTTTTGTAACCATGGAAAAATAAATTCTGCAAGATTATCTGAAAATTCTTTAAACAGATCCAATGCGTTTTTATCTCCCTCAGAGGCATGTTGTACGATATTTTTTACTCCGGAAATATCCAATCCTGTTTTTTCTTTCCAGCGATAGACAAACCAACGGGTAGAAAAATAGTCGTCGGCAATACTTTTTCCGAAAGGGATATTGTAAAGATAACCGTTTTCAGGAATGATATCGCTTGATGTCTGTTGTATTTCCCCGTTTATTAAAAAAGTACTGCCAAATCCCGTGCCAAGAGTTACAATCAGCGCTTTCCGGCTTCCTTTGGCGGCTCCGGCATGATATTCTCCTAAAGCAAAAGCGGATGCATCGTTGATAAATACAGAATCCGTCTTTTTTTCGTTGGATACAAACCGGAGAGCTTCCCGTATATTCAAGCCAAACAGAGAATCATATTTCTGTACTCCTTCAATAAAAGAAATCCCTTTTTCATAGTCGAAAGGCCCGGGCATAGCAATTCCTATTCCCAGAATATTTTCTTCTTTGTTCCGGGATACCGTATCCAGAATAGCTGTTTCCCAAGACTTCAATATCTCCGAAGAACTTCCATTACAATCAACATATATCTTTTGTATTTCACCTCTGATTTCCCCATTCAGGATATCTACTGCCGCACATGAAATATGTGATCCTCCAATATCAGCTCCGATATAATAATTTCGACTCATAATTACTTTTTATTTTGATATTTTATCTATCGGCTTATTGCCCATTTGAACATTCAATTTTGCGCCTCTTACCAGCGTATCAAACGGGATAAAACGTTCCGTATAAGGTTTACCGTTCAAAACATAGCTTTGAGCATAAATATTTCCGTCAATATTATCAAAGGCATTGATCTCAATCTGTTTACCCGAATAATAATTGGGATTCAATTTTATTCTGATCCTGTCAAATACCGGACTGCCTAATCCGAAGGATGGTTCTTCTCCCGAAAGCCCTTTCACATCAAACAATCCGAGAGAAGAAATGACATACCAGGCTCCCAATTGTCCCTGATCTTCATCCTGACCATATCCGTATCCATGAATACCTTCCGTTCCATAGAACTCGTCCAGAATCGCACGCACCCACTTTTGAGTCAATGAGGGATGTGAAGTATAATTAAACATCCACGGAATATGTAAACAAGGTTGATTTCCTTGATTATAAACATTTTCCAATCCCGAAAAAGCATTTATATTCGTACCTCCTCCAAAAATAAATTTTCGTGAAATTTCGAAAGTACTGTCCAGACGTTGGACGAACCGTTCATCACCCATCACGGACACCAATTCTCCGGCATCATGAGGTACATAAAAAGTGTACTGCACTGCATTCCCTTCTTGAAACCCGCGCCAGGGTTGATACGGATTGAAATGATCCGCAAATATACCATCCTTCGCTTTCGGACGCATATACCCGATACTCGAATCATAAATCCTTGCCCAAGCTTTTGATAACCACATCAATTTTTCATAATCTTTTTCTTTACCCAGTTTTTTCGCCATCTGAGCTACGGCATAAGCGCTGAAAGAATATTCCAAAGTATGCGATGCGGCGTATTGTTGCGAACCTTTGATGGTATCGGAGTAATCTACATATCCCAATTCATTGAATATTCCGGTATCCGATTTCCCTGCACCAAAAGGACGGCCTTTTACCTGTAGCTCGTTTTTCGCTGCAGCTTCATAAGCTAATCCGATGTCAAAATTGCGAATCCCACAATTATAAGCCGCCGCAATCACTAATCCGACAAAATTAGTTCCAACCCCGGAAACATATTTACTACAGGCAATGCCATCTCCCAGCCATCCGGCATCTTTATATACAAGCAACTGACTATTGACAAAATCGGCATAATATTCCGGATAAGCAAGCGCCCAGACCTGAGTCAGATTCCAGAAAGCGCCCCAGATCGCATCGGTATTATAGTGATTATATTCCGTTTTATTCCCTTTCATTGGTATCTGTCCGATGCTTCCGTCATGCTTCGGATAAGCTCCATTGACATCGCTTGCCAAACCACGGCCAAGTAAGGCATGATAGAGACCGGTATAAAACTTAACCAGATCATCCTTTTTTTTACCATCAACATCAATACGGGATAAATATTCATTCCACACCTTTTTTGTCAGCTTATTGGCCTCGTCGAAAGAGAGATTTTTTGCTTCCGCTTCATAATTAATCCGGGCATTTTCGACAGAGGTATATGATAATCCGACTTTTGCGGTGATTTGTTCTCCCTCCTCAGTATCAAAAGTCATATATAATCCGCATCCGGAACCATTGCTTTCCTTGGAATCTTCAAAAATAGTATCTTTAACAAAAGTTCCCCATGCCTTTGGTTTTTTATCCAACCGAATTGAAAAAAACATCTTGACACTGGCCCCATTCTGATATTTGTGCACGTACACGGGATTAGTCTCCACATAGCCTTCCACATATCCCTTTTCGGAGAGATATACTTGTGCATTTTTCACCGGCCCGCTTTCTCCCTGACGGTTCCCTATGTCAAAAATAATATGGGATTGAGCCGATTCCGGAAATGTATACCTTTGAAAAGCCACTCTTTGGGTAGATGTTAATTCTACTTTTACTGAATATTTATTCAACAAGACTGAATAATATCCACATCGAGCTGTTTCATTTGTACGATCAAATCCGGAACGATATCCGGAATTGACATCATTTACAGCTCCCGGAATCGTCGTAAGAGTTCCCGTAACCGGCATCAATACCACGCCTCCTATTTGAAATTCGTGAAAACAGGGAAAACCCTCAATAGAAGTATCTCTGTAATCGTATCCGGTAGCTTCCCATCCTCCCGGATTTCCCAGATGCCCGTTGGTGGAAGGAGCAGGTTTGGCCATACCGAAAGGTTGCGCTCCCGGCGTGAAGTGAAACCATCTGCAATGAGCAGTACCAATGTAAGGGTCAACGTATTGCGTAAAATCTTTCGCATCACTTCCCGAATGGCACCCGGCGATTAGGAATGCTATAAACAAATGATATCTTTTCATAGAAACTATTCTCATTTTAGCATTTATTTAATTATAAACACCATATTTATCTTCTTCCGATTCATCCTTAGAATTACCGGATGAATCGGAAAAAGAGTTTCATTTTATTCAATAAAATATCTAATAATTATCCATTAAAATTATTTCAGAGGAATCGTCATTTCCATTATTTCCGTATAATTATAGCGATTAGTTGCATCAAACGTCACCTGAGAACGCACCCCGAATCGGAAGAAATACTTCCTCGAATAGTCGGGAAAAGGTTTTGAAGCCCGGTTCGTCTTAACGGTGAAAGTAATGCCGTCAGCGCCTAAGATTTCATCTGCTCCGGCTCCCATTTGAGCGGGAGTACACCTAACGGAGTAATTCGGACTGTAACTGAAATCACCTACATAATCGGTTTCGCTAACAAATAAACAACCTTCCTCCAACGATTTTCTATAGTTAGCATTATCGGTACCATACGTAACTTTTATTTTAAATACGATACCGTCCGGATCGACAACTGGATCGCCCACCCATTCGACACGAAGAATCGGTTCCACTTCATACGTTTTTTCCACAACACCGCTGATGGTCATCTTTTCTTCGGACAAAGGGACAAAAGCTCCAGACGGCGTAATGCCATATTCTCCTTTGAAAATTTTCGTATTATTGAATGTTCCGTCCATTTTACAGTTAAAATCATAAGGTTGCGGAGTATCGCTCCAACTGTATTCCATCATTCGGATACGAATACCCGTATTCCCGATAGCGGTTTGGAACGGTTTGCCTGTACCCTTATCTATGAATTTTCCTCTGAATGTTTCTTGAGGTTCCGGATAATTATCATCTTCACAGGATGTTATTCCGGAGGAAATCAACAAAGATAAAATAATATACAATATAGTCTTCATATTATTAATTTTTTCAAGTTATTAATATCCTGGATTTTGTTTACAATTCGGATTTTTTGTTATTTCTCCTAATGGTATTTGCTGGTAATAATTTTTAATATCGAAATTAAAGATATAATTATACCCCGCTTTTGATTCCATGAATCTGGCATCAAAGAAATATTTTCCGGCATCCGTAGAGTAGAAAGCGTATAAAACCCGGTAACGCCTGTCATTCTGCTCGTCATAGATAATTCTCCAACGTTTCATGTCCCAATACGTTTTATGTTCGAAAGCAAGTTCTTTTCTTCTTTCGATCCGTACAATATCTATGTCATTCAGATCGGACGAGGCTGCCAGTTTTGTCGCCCCGGCGCGCTCCCGTATCAAATTGATACAACGAAACGCTTCGTCACGATAATTCTCGCCGGCAGTAGCGGTGGCGGTTCCCGATCGAAACAATTCATAAGCCGCTTCGGCGCGATTAAGCAAAATTTCAGCATATCGGATTTCTATCCAACTTTGGGTAGATCTATTTCCATTATTGTCCGTTTGCGCAGGATTGAGGTATTTACGCAGATAAAAACCGCTGATGTTACCAAAATCCCAGCCCGATACGATACCGCTTTCTCCCGATCTTTTCATTGTTGAACCATTTTTGAGGGTAATAAAATTACCGGCTTGATTATTAAATGTAAAATTACCGGAGAGTTTCAAATCACTCGATTCAGGATATACGGTAGCATAATCGACAACACTTCCCTCAGGCATTAAAGGTTTAATGCCCGATCCTAAAGTACCAGTCCAGATACCGCGACGCAGATCGATGGTCTTACCCATAAACTGATCCATCGGAAGTATTACCGTAGCTCTCAAACGTGGTTCACAGTTCGCAAAGGCATCAAAAGGCGAATTGAATAGCTTATAGTTTCCATCGGCATCTAAATTTTCAAATTTACCATCGGCGCCTTCAGTTATACCATCAAACATTTCAACAAAGTCGAGAGTCGGACAGATTTCCGAATTATTACCACCCGAAGAAGTCTGCATCGGCTGAACCGAATCGTCAAAACCATGAACCGATTCCGGACTTTTATAATACCTGACAAATATATTCTCCTTTGTATCTTTAAGGAAAATAGTACCGAAATTAACAGCTTGAGCATCTCTGTTGTTCGCCACCCACTCCCCTTTGTACAATTCGTAATCGGTTGTTTCATCCAGGATTTTTGAAGCTTCGTACGCCGCCTTAAAATAGTCGTTAGCCCGTTCGGCAGGTACGCCACAAATTCTTACATTATTATATACTTCATTGATGGTATTATACTTTGCGATAGAACCGGCATGCAGCATTGTACGCGATTTGAATGCAGCAGCCACATACCTGTTTGCACGTCCTTTCTGATTTTTTTGAGGCAGATTATCAATAGCATAATCCAAATCGGAAGCAATAAGGTCCCAGATAGCTTCTTCCGAATCGCGGAAAAGCTTGGAATCTTCAATTGTAACGGTAGCCGGATAGTCAATTACATAATCCACTTTAGGAACGCCTCCATAACGTTTGACAAGTGAATAATAGAGGAATGCTCTGATAAAGCGAGCCTCGGCCATATATGTTTTATAATTACCTGCAGAATGCAACGATTCATATTTGGGGAGAGTCTCCATAAATAAATTTACATCGCGAATAACCGTATAAGGCCCATCCCAATAACTTACACTTTCGGTTAACGCTCCTTGAGTGTCGCGCCCCAGGGCTTCGCCGGTCAGGCATGATTGTTGTTTATATTTGGTAGCAGTATTATTAAACAGGCCGCTGGCATCAAAACTGTAACGGAAATCTTCCATCGGAAGCGTACTATACATCCGGGATATATAACTCATAATTCCTTCAGTAGTACTAAATATTTCCAGATCGCCAATGATATTTTTGGGCGGAATATCCAAGTCTGTACATGCAAAAAACGAACCCAAACAAAGCAGTAAGATATATTTTTTAAATTTCATAGTACTTATCTATTTAAAATTTCACATTTACCCCTACCGTAACAGTTTTGTTGATCGGGTAATTATAACCAAGATCACTTAATCCACCTCCGCCGGGAGTCATATAGAATTCGGGATCCATATACTTTAACCCTGTAAATGTCAGCAAATTATAAGCGCTTACATACAGTCTTAAATTTTGCAAACCGACTTTCGATAAGCACGCTTTAGGAAGAGTATATCCTAATTCTATATTCTTGAGTCTCAAATATGTAGCATCCTGAATATTGAACTCAGAGTTGGAAGTTGGATTTACGCCTGTATAGGCATAGTTCCCCTGTATCCATTCCGTAGCCGGGTCATATGAACTTGCTGTGGGATCGGCTGGGCGCCAACGGTCTAGAAACTGCGTGAGTGCATTAGTATCCGCCCAAATCGGCTGATACAGGTATTCTCTGGGAGCGACATAACGCTTACCCCCACCTTGCCACAGCATGGTAAGATCTAATCCTCTCCAACTTCCCGAAAGAGTAATACCATAATAAATAAGAGGCACCATACCATTCATCGCCAATGGATGAATATCCAGATCATTGATCAATCCGTCGCCGTTCCAGTCCTTATATTCATAATCGCCCATGGTCGTACCGCGACCGATATAAACCGGGTTGTAATATATTTCATCCCAACCGGTAATGCGGCCGTTTCCTGAGTATCCCCACCAGATATTATTGTAACGTTCATTATTGTTCTCCCGCCAGTTCAGGTAAGAGTTGCCACGTTTTGCCTGCTCGTAATACAGCGTTTTTACTCTGGTAAAAGACAGATTACCTTTCACCTGGTAATGAAAATCATTTATATTGTTACGATGGCTAAGTTCTATTTCAAAGCCTCTGGTCAGATCGCTGTTAAGGTTTTCCTGGGGCTGAGCCGCTCCGACTAATCCGGGAATCGATTGAGTACGTCTGGCCAGCAAACCCTGACGTTTCCGTGAGAAAAGTTCGACAGTACCGCCTAAAAGTCCGTTCCACGCATCAAAATCTACGCCGACATTCAATAAATCGGATTTATACCATGTGATCGCTTTGTTAGCCAACCCCTTATTATTAGAACTATTGACAAATGTTCCGTCAAAAATATATCCGGAAGGTAAACCGGCGCTATTGCCACCCGCAGCCGGATAATAATATCCGGTAAGGAAATTGTAATCGCTTGTCGCCGAATCGTCAAGCATCCCGGCATACGAAGTTCGTATCTTAAGATTATCTATAAATTTCAAAGGTGAATTTTTGAAGAAATTTTCTTCCGACAGGCGCCAGGCAGCCATCATTCCGGGGGTACCCGCCCACCGGGAATTCTCAGGAAATCGCGATGATGATTCGTATCGGTAGGAGAATTCAATCATGTATTTACCTGCATAATCATATTTAGCGCGACCTACATACGCATTATAGGCATAATCGTACAAAGATCCCGCAGATGTACTCTGATTCATTTCCATTTTTTCAGTAATACCTGCAAAAATTTGATTTATAGGCAATAACACTTGTCTGCTACCGGAAAAATTATCGCCTTCCCTACGCGTATCTTCGTACAACGCCATTGCCGACACATTGTGTTTTCCAAACTGCCTGTCAAAACCTATTTGCATATTCCAAAGCATAGCATCCTTGCCGTAATAATATCGGGAGATTTTATTAGGTGCATTTGTTTGAGCATTCCATGTTTTAGGATTACCACCCGAATCATAAAGCCTGTACGCTTTCACAAACTCTTTATTATCATTCAATGTATAATCGTAACTATACATACCGCTGAAATATAGACCTTTAAGAAACGGGACATCATACCTCAAAGAAGCATTAGACTGGAACCATTTACTTTTATATTGATTAGCTCCCGTCATATTTTTATCCATCATTCCTACAGGATTTTGCAATCCTCCATTAGTAGGTTGCCAATACAAATCGTCGTCTTCTTCGTAATATACACGATCCATGGGTTGCATCAGCCACATTCCGCGAATTATGTCGGATGCGCTATATACAGACGACTCCCTTTCATCCATCAATCCGGCCAAACTAACTTCCAGTTTCAAATTTTTGGTAATCTGTGAAAAAACATTACTACGGATAGTATATTTTTCATAATTGATAGGATTTGTCTGGAGAAAACTTTCTTGCGACTGATGTCCGAAACTTACATAATAGCTCATTGCATCCGTACTTCCGGTAGCGCTCAAAGTATGATTTGTCTGAGGTGCGCTTTTACGAAAAACCTCCGACTTCCAATCTGTACTTTTTAATGTACCATCGCGATAATCGTTAATTTGTTCTTCGGTATACGGGCGAGTAGGATTATCCACATTATGCATGGTCAATTCGTTATACAAGGTCATCCAATCGACCGCTCCCGCCAAATCAGGGAAATTAGAAGGCATTTGCCACGAAATATTTCCGGAATAATTCAGATTTATTTTGCCTTTTTGTCCCTTTTTTGTGGTAACAATGATTGCTCCATTGGCGGCATTAACTCCATAAATTGCAGCTGAAGCATCTTTAAGAACAGAAATACTTTCGATATCCTCCGGATCCAGACGCGCAATATTACCACGAGGCACTCCATCAATAACAATTAGCGGGCTACCTAATCCGCGTATATCCATCGAACCGCTGAATTGTCCCGGTTCGGAAGAGTTTTGTACTACCCGCAAACCGGCAACTTTACCGGTAAGCATATTTTGTACATTTTCATTTTTAGTTGTAATGATTTCTTCATTCTTGATAGCAGAAACAGCACCGGTCAATGTTACTTTTTTCTGAACGCCATATCCTACAACAACCACCTCGCTCAAATCCTCCATTCCGAAAACCATTTTAGCATCAATAGTTCTTCTGTCGTTTACCGGAATTTTCATTGTTTCGTAGCCAAGATAAATAATTTCCAAAGTAGCTTTCGGATTCACCCGAAGCGAATACTTTCCATCGATATCCGTAGTTGTTCCGTTAGTAGTCCCGGACTCTTTAATCGTGGCTCCAACTATCGGCAAGCCCCCTTCGTCGACCACTGTTCCGGAAAGCGGAATTTTTTGATCGCCGATGCTTTGTTGCCCATAGACATCAGCTCCGCATATCAGCAATATAGCAATAAGAGAAGCTGTCAATAATTTAAAGGGTTTTCCCATAGACATTTTTTTTTAATGTTAGTACTTAATAAATTATCTCCGTTATAATGATTTTTAAAGTCATGCATTCAAATGGTTTGAGCCAGAAAGAAGAGGTCTCAAAATTTTCAAGTTCTTTTTCGATATTATTGCATCTGAATATTTTTTGTGGTTTTATTGCCTGCCATTCAAAAGACGAATTCACTGAATTTCCCGATATGTTCTGTAATCGTATAATATAACCGGTACCATCTTCAGATGGCCTTATTGTTGAAATTGCAATCTGATTATTTCCTTTAAGCCTGAAAAGAGGCCGGACTGTATCAATCTTATCCGAAACAACACATACCAACTTCTGTGCCTGTTCCATCCCTTGTCTTTTCAATTCAATTTTGTAAGGATCAAATGCTTCAACACTATAATTAAATGTTACCTGACCATCCTGAGACGCCTTATAGTTTGTACCCCAGGCATTATTCATAATCCAGGAATAAACCGTGGGAGATATAATAGCAGACGACATCCAGCCTTCTCCCTTAGATTTTTTTTTCCAATTCTCTGCAGTCATCTCCCCCAGTTCTATAAAAGGAGCGTCAATCGTTGTTAAATAGATCCCGTGATTCAGGTTATTAACGGCCAAACCATTCAGAATTGAATAGAAATTCTTATTCGAACCGGTCAATTGTTCTCTCTCCGGATGTACTTCTCCCATAGCCATATCCATAGTAATCTCTGCATCAGAAATATTAAATGGAAATGCAAAGCGGACATTTTCTTTTTTGTAAATATTCAGTTTATCCAAAGTATTGGTTATATCAACTCTCCCTATACTTTTATATATTGTAATGTCTCTCCACAAAGACCTGCAACCAGGAGCAGAAGATTCAACCCTCAAAGTAGCAGCCACTTCGCCATCATTCAATACGGCAATCCTGTCAATCTGATCCACCGTTTGCATATCTGCAAGCATCCGTCCCGAATAAATATAGTTATTCAGCCCATCCTTTCCGACATAATTGAAAGAGGTATCACCTGAAGAAAAAGAAGAAATAACTCCGGTCTTCGGATCAATTTCTAATTTCACAATTCCATTATTTAAAGTATTTTCCCGAATCATAGAATTATTCACCGGTTCTTTACGTTTATCTTCCACTATTTTATATGCTGTCGAAGATAACGGAGCTATTTCTTTAGCAACAAAAATCCAACGGCCGTCATTTAATTTTTGCAATGGCACTAATTCTCCGGACGGAGATTTAAGTATTTTGTTATTCAGATCAATAGCTTTTTCTATTGTTACCACATCCGTTCTTACCCATAGGTTAGTATTGAAAACCTGAATATATTTTTCTTGTCCCCGAGAGGCTTGAAATGGCTTGAATGATTCATTGAACAGTCTTCTTGACTGTATATCGGCACTATCACCATACATTTTTTTCCCCTGCCACAAATCCTTTGTAAATTGGGATACCGGATCCGGGCCACTGGCAGATGCACCCCAGGTATGTTCGGAAAAAAGGACTACATGTTTCCATGCATTCAGGAACTCATTTGCAGGAAATGTATGAGGATTCACCATGCTCCAAAGGATCTCAGATTGATTCAATCTTTCAGCACCAGCTCTGTTAATCCCTAATTCCCGGGCCGTCGATGCAGCTCCATCTTCCCACACCGGAGTCATATCCCCTGAAAAGACAGGCAAATACTGACCATATTCTTTTTCAAAACTTTCAAATAATTCCTTTGTTGTCCCAATTATAAATCTGGGATATTCATATTTTTCATTCCAGTCCCGGATGATATTCGGCATTTCAGGATCAGGAGGGCCATTGTCTCCATTTACCGTATAACGAAGATATGAAGTTGCATAAGGGTATTCTTTAGCTTCCAACTCAGCAAGGTATTCCCACATAGGCTCTATCCCACTGGAAGATAACTTTCCGAGAAGCCATCCATGAAACCAGGAATATCCTTTTCCGGTTTGCCAATATAATACTTTATCCGTCCCCGATTGCGATTGCCAGTAAAACGGGACATCTCCCCACTTAACATGGAATATAGCAGCCCTGTCACAACCTGTTTTACCCCAAAACGGAACATAATTAGGTGCCGGAGAATAATATTTGATCCCATTTTGAGCAAGTGCTGTTACATATCCCCATGATTGTCCCGGCAAATCACTTGTCATAGCAGTGTTGAATTCAACTCCGGTTTGCCGGGAAATCAAATGAGCATCGTCGAAAACGTGCATCAGTTCTTCCTGTTTACATATTCCAGTCAAGATACTACCCAGTGAGGCATCAATACCTACAACACCTTTTTGAATTGCCTGTACAAATTCTTTTTCTTTTTCTGTTCCTTTATATTCATCCAGATAGCCTTTCACTGACCAAGTTGCTTCAGAATTCCACTTAAAACGGGAGCCTTCGGGATAATCTGCAGTTTGTTTCGAAAGTTCGATAGCCCTGTCCAGGTTCCGCCATTGTAGCTTCATTACATCATCCTGCCTGTGAGTATAACCAATATCCTGATGAGAATGAGGTAAAAAATAAAGTGTCCACTTTCTGGCTCCGGGGATATTTATTTTCTTATCCAACGAAGCCTGCTTACTTTGTAAATGTATACTTACATCAGCATTCTCTTCCATATACCCGGGAGGAAACAGTCCATCCACAGAGTAAATACCAATGGGATCAGGCATCACTGTTTTCGTCCATTGTTTCCCTCTACACTCAAATAACAACTGACCTCCCGTATAAAGAGGAGAATCAAATTTGACAACATATTCACGGGAAGACCCTGCTGATGTTTTCAGATATCCCTGAGATGCGACAAAATCCATTTTCGTTATCTTATTCAGCGAGGTCAATGGTCTATTCTCTTTATGATAAAGCCGAATTTCACTTAAACCATAATAATTGATATCTTGATTCAAATCGACAGACTCTTGGAGAGTCAAAGGATTATTATCATGATAATGATTACCTTCATTTAAATCGGCAGTAATACACAAATATTTGATTTTCAACTCGTTGGTTCTCAAAGAGAAATCAGCAGGTTCCAGCGCTCTACCCTTTGATTCATTGAGAATATGATATTTTTTTTCGCCATTATCAATTGTTTTCCACATTTTACCATCTTCAGAATAAGTTAAGTACACTTTTCTCAACCCGCGCTTGGTATGTTGATTCTGATTGTGGTTCCAAATTCGGATAAAATCAACGGGTCTGGCCTTATCATTTAGTTCAAGCATCAACCAAACCACTCCTTCCGGCGTATGTTCGTTTGCTCTCATTTTTTGAGTGGAAATTTCAGATATCCACATACTATTTCCCGAATTATGCGATACGTGATTATCTCCTGTCATTCCACTACCGTCAATAACTGCTATTGCCGGAAATTTCTGATAAGAACTACTGGCTGAAATTTGAATATTTTGTGATGGAATTTGTGTGTAAACCTCTGCCTTTTGCGAAAAAACGACACTAGTATAACATAAGACACACAGTGCCCAGAAGTATCTGTTCATGACATTTTTTTGATTTTTAAAAGATAACTACCTGTTAAACTAAGGATTACCAATCCCCCACGACTTATTAGGCCGATCTCCCATTTGAAGAATTAATTCTCCTCCTTTCAATAATTCTGATGCCGGAAACCAGAATGTTTTAAGTTCTTTGCCATTCAAGGTGGCGCCCTGTACATATTTATTTTTTCTGGAAGCGTCATTTGCTATGATTGTGAATTTCTCACCTCTTCCGTACTTTTCACCCAGGTTGATCACTACTTTTTCGTATAACGGGCTGGCAATTTCATATATCGGCGAAGCATTACATCCTCCGTCCGTCTGGAATAATCCCAGTGAAGCCATGACCAACCAGGCGCTCATTTGCCCCTGATCTTCATCGCCCAGATAAGCGTTAGCCAATCCGCAACCATAATACCCGTCAATGATAGAACGACTCCAACGCTGGGTCAGCCAGGGATGATTCGCCCAATTAAACAGAAATGCAAAATGCATGGACTGTTGATTGCCCTGTACCACCGGATAATCCCAATACTGATCATTCGGCGCATTGTATCTCCAGGGTTCACTGGCAGTAAATCCCCAATCCAGCCGCTCGACAAAAGCTTTCTCTCCAAGAATCCGGGCTAATCCGGGAACATCCTGAGGAACAAAATAACTCAACTGCCACGCATTTCCCTCCACATATTGTCCATTAGCTCCCGAACGGAAAGGATCAAAATCCTGCATGAAATTTCCTGTACTGTCACGCAAATGCGCATAGCCATTTTCAGGATTTATAGCATTTTTCCACCAAGCGCCCCGTTCTGCAAATTGTTCATATTCCTTTGTTTTATTCAACGCTTTCGCAAACTGGGAAACAGTCCAATCATCGTAAGAATATTCTAAAGTATTGGAAAACCGGCCTGATTCATAGGGTACATACTTATATCTCATGTAAGAAATCAAATCCCTGTTACCGGCAAATCCACCGGCTACATGCGTTGGTGGAGTTGTTTGCATCTTAATCATTGCCTTCAGAGCTTTATCCGCATCAAAATCCCGTATTCCCATTTGATAGGCGCTGACAATTAAAGGAATTTCGTGTTCAGCCACCATGACAGGGATATATTTCATACCTGCCGGACCTTTAGCCAGCCAACCATCGGCATCATACATCGCCAGTTGCGAATGTACCCATTTCGACGACCATTCGGGAGTTATCAGATTCCAGAATTGATTTAAATTCCAGAATGTATTCCAAAAAGCATCGCATCCAAGCGCAACATGTTCCGGATTGGTAAATTTCTGTTTCTTTCCTCCGGCGGACATCCACTCACCATTCACATCGCTCCAGATATTACGACAAAGCGCCCTATATAT
>JAIRZF010000305.1 GCA_031267385.1 Dysgonamonadaceae bacterium
TGGAGAGTAAGATCAAAACCTTTATTCCCGGATTTTCCCACATTTGAAATAGTCCGCCCGGCCTGATTGATCCTGATTAATTGCATGTCGTCAATATCAATGTAAAACAATGCAATTTCCGCAGATAAGATGTTTCTTATAAGCTCGCCTTTGAATCCGACTTCATAATTCCAGCTGTATTCCGGTTCATATCCGGTCATTGCGCGCATGTCTACAGGAGGGTAGTTGGGAATTCCGCCCATAATGGGTATTGCAAGTTCCAGTTCGGAATAAGATTGTATATTAAACCCTCCGGGATTATATCCTTTGGTCACAGAAGCATAGATATAATTCTTTCTGTCAAACTCATATTTCAATGCAAGTCTGGGGAGTATTTGAATGTAGTCGGCAGTCAATGTTCCGGACAAAGTTGTGTCCAGATTTGTTGCCACCGGAGGGTTTCCCGGCTTCAGGACGGGGATATTTACGCGGGAATTGTATTTCAACTCGTTTTTTTCATAATCGAGCCGTATTCCGGCCGTAACGGACAATCCTTCCAGAAATAAATCGTTGTAAGTAGACTGGTGAAAAACGGCTGCTCCGTATGATGGCGTTTCAAATTTATCAGCCAGCGGGAGGGAAGTTCCGTTGACAATATAAGCCGGAGCGCCGGCTTTAGCCGCATTCGATAAAAGCCCCTGGATCATTCCCATTCCGGCATCCCCAAAGTTAACATTCACTGTTGTTTTCAGACTGTTGTAAAATCCAAAAGCGCCGAGCGACCATTGATAATTATGCCCGGACTTTGATTTGATATTGATCTCTTCCGTAAAAGCATTTAATTTCTGATGCTGCCTGATGTTGTAAACCGAAGCCGGAGTTTGATCCTGATCCATGCGCATCAAATCGTTCAAACCCTGATACGAAGACGTCGACGTCAATAAATACCGGTTCCCGTGATATTCCAGATTCAGGGCAGTATAGCCCATTTTACGGAGGTAAGATCCCGGATCGTTGTAGTTGATCGGACTGATTTCGCCGGTCGTTTTATCGTAAGGATGATAAGGATAAGCTCCCTGATCCGAAAAATCGTAATCAGCAACCAGAGAACCTTTCAACCGGTTTGAAAACAGATGATCCACCCGGAGGCGTCCCCCGGCCGATTCCAATGCATCCGCCTTTTTCCCGGTGTATTCATTTGTGAAATAACCGTTGTTACGATTGTAGTATCCTCCTATGGAAACTCCCGATTTGTCATTTATTTTAGAATGATTCATCACATTGGCCTTGAAAAGTCCGTAGTTTCCACCGGAGATGCCTATTTTTGTACGTTGCAAATCCAATGGAGAATAAGTAAAAACATTCATGATGCCTCCCATTGCATTTCTTCCGTACAAAGTTCCCTGCGGCCCCCGGAGCAGCTCTATCCTTTGAACATCAATGAAATCGAAATCGTAAGCGCTTTTATTCAGCATCGGGACGTTGTCGACGTACATCCCGGAAGCCTGTCCCGTGCTCCGATTTCCCACGCCGCGTATATACACGGGCGAACTGTATTTAGACCCATAATCAGGTATGTAGAAATTCGGAACGATACCGGACAAATCAACTACATCCCCGATCTGCATTCCTTCCAGTTGCAAAGGAGAAATAACAGAAGTAGATCCCGGCAATTTTTTCAGAGAATTAGTCTCTTTAGAAGAAGATGTTATCACTATTTCGTCAAGAGTATACCCCTTGATGGTATCGGTTTCAAATTTTTCATCTCCCGCATGGTCTCCGGCAAAACTTACGAAACCGGATATTGCATCGACTAAAAAAACGACGATAAAAACTGTTTTTTTCATTGTTTCACAGGAAAGCGTGTCAAAACCACTTTTGACACGCCCTCTTTTTATATGATCCGGATCAGTCTTTCAGTTTTGCGGAGATAAACTCGCGGTTCATCCGTGCAATATTACTGATAGATACGTTTTTAGGACATTCCTGTTCACAGGCCATTGTGTTGGTGCAGTTACCGAATCCCAGTTCGTCCATCTTTGCAACCATTGCTTTTGCGCGACGTGCAGCTTCAATCCGTCCCTGAGGAAGAAGGGCCAGCTGACTTACTTTAGCAGAGACAAACAACATGGCGGAACCGTTTTTGCAAGCAGCAACACAAGCGCCACAACCGATACATGATGCGGCGTCCATTGCTTCATCAGCTTTCTCTTTAGAAATTGGAATTGCATTCGCATCGGGAATTCCTCCGGTATTTACAGATACGTAACCTCCGGCTTGCATGATCTTATCGAAAGCCCGACGGTCGACCATCAGGTCGCGGATTACCGGGAAACCGGCGGAACGCCACGGCTCAATGGTGATTGTTTCGCCATCGTGAAACTTACGCATGTGTAATTGACAGGTTGTAATGTCTTCATCCGGTCC
This sequence comes from Dysgonamonadaceae bacterium, assembly GCA_031267385.1. Lineage (GTDB taxonomy): Bacteria > Bacteroidota > Bacteroidia > Bacteroidales > Azobacteroidaceae > BNXB01. Next base: position 2,407 of record JAIRZF010000305.1, read on the forward strand.
GTGCGGGTGTCCGTTAACGTACAGGGAACACATACCGCAAATACCTTCACGACAATCGTGGTCGAATACCACAGGTTCCTGTCCTTCATGGATCAATTTTTCGTTCAGGATGTCCAGCATTTCCAAAAACGAGGTGTCACCGGAAATTCCATCCAATTTATATGCCTCAAAGTTCCCTTTTTCCTTAGGGCCTTTTTGTCTCCAGATCTTTAAATTTATATTGATTACTTTTTCCATGACTTTATTTACGCTTTATAGTTTCTTTGCTGACGAACGATGAACTCATATTCCAACGGCTCTTTGATCAATTCAGGCTCTTTATCTTCTCCCGTATATTTCCAACAAGCGGCATAAGCGTAACTTTCATCATCACGCAACGCTTCTCCTTCCGGAGTCTGGTATTCTTCGCGGAAATGTCCTCCACAAGATTCATTTCGATTCAGTCCATCGAGAGCCATCAGGTAACCGATCTCAAGGAAGTCCGCTACTCTCAGGGCCTTTTCCAGTTCCACATTCAATGTATTCGCTTCTCCGGGAATGCGTACGTTGCTCCAGAATTCTTTTTTTACTTCTTTCAGTCTTGTCAGAGCAGTTTCCAAAGATCCTTTTGTACGCCCCATTCCTACATAATCCCACATAATCAAACCGAGTTCCTTATGAATGGAATCGACAGAACGTTTTCCTTTGATACTCATCAGTTTAGCGATCTTGTCATTCACTCCCTTTTCCGTAGCAACAAATTCAGGAAGGTCGGTACTGAAACGGGGAACACGGATCTGGTCGGCCAGGTAATTCTGGATGGTGTATGGAAGAACGAAATATCCGTCAGCCAAACCTTGCATCAATGCAGATGCCCCCAGTCGGTTTGCCCCGTGATCGGAGAAGTTGGCTTCACCAATAGAAAAAAGTCCCGGAATTGTAGTCATCAATTCATAATCAACCCAGATACCACCCATCGTATAGTGAATAGCCGGATAAATCATCATTGGAGTTTCGTAAGGATTGTCATCGACAATTTTTTCATACATCTGGAACAGGTTGCCATAACGAGCTTTTACTGTTTTCAATCCCAGGCGATCGATCGCATCTGAGAAGTCAAGATACACAGCCAAGCCTGTGGAACCAACCCCAAAACCGGCGTCACAACGCTCTTTTGCCGCACGTGAAGCTACGTCGCGAGGAACCAGGTTCCCGAAAGCCGGATATCTTCTTTCCAGGTAATAATCTCTATCTTCCTCTTTTATCTGTGTCGGTTTTAATTTGCCGGAACGAATAGCTTCCGAGTCTTCTTTTTTCTTTGGAACCCAGATACGACCATCGTTACGTAAAGATTCCGACATCAAAGTCAGTTTTGATTGAAATTCTCCGTGAACGGGGATGCAGGTCGGGTGGATTTGTGCGAAACAAGGATTCCCGAAAAGAGCTCCGCGACGATAACACTGCGCGGCAGCCGAACCGTTTGAGGCCATTGCATTCGTTGAAAGGAAGAATGCGTTCCCATATCCGCCGGTACCGATCACTACGGCATGGGCGGCGAACCGTTCCACTTTACCTGTCACCAGGTTACGTGCGATGATCCCGCGTGCACGACCGTCGATCACTACCAGATCCAACATTTCATAACGGGTGTAAAGCTTAACGGAACCTTTATTTACCTGGCGGCTCAAGGCGGAGTATGCGCCCAACAATAATTGTTGTCCGGTTTGGCCTTTGGCATAGAATGTACGGGAAACCTGCGCCCCGCCAAAAGAACGGTTGTCGAGCAAACCGCCGTATTCACGGGCGAAAGGTACTCCCTGGGCTACACA
>JAIRZF010000011.1 GCA_031267385.1 Dysgonamonadaceae bacterium
GTGCTCATCTCTATGCAATACTGCATTCTGTCGCTGATACTGCCCGGAAAAATAAACAATCGCCATTTGTTGCGCTAAAAACCATCGCTATTGAAGCATAGGGAAACTGAGTAGTTACCAGCCAAATTCCATCCACAGAAATATGGACAAACGATACGTTAGACCCCATTTTACATTTATTGGATTATTATCCCGATTTAAATTGCTTTGAAAATAAAGATACATTTTCTTTGCTTTGTACCCAGTTGCTTCAATTGATAGAGAATATAGAAAAAATTGCAGAAAAAGAAAAGAAAGAATATAAAGGAAAAGAAGCTTTTTACCGGATGTTTTTAAGTCCGCTTGAGATTATGAACGATTTTATGATTACTAAAAAAGATGGTATTAATGTTACTTCGATCAAACTTTATACAATTAACGGTATTTTTACGTCCAATGAATATTTTTGTTCGGAAGTAGAAAAATGGATGAAAAATAGCATAGCAATGTCCCTTTCTTTAAGCGGTAACTCAACAAGGGAAAGATTTCTATTTTTTCAGAAATTAAAAAATAGAGTTAATTATTTGATGGAAACGAAAAACGCGTAAAATTTTTTTTTGAGGGATTGTCCGGGAATTTTTTGTAAATTTGCATGGCATTTGATTATCTATTGAATATAAGGCTTGCCGGTCTTATGAGTATGAAATATTAATATAAAAATAAACAATAATGCAATTAACAGCAAAATTAGTACAGGTACTGCCTTTGCAAACAGGTCAGGGGAAAAATGGAGAATGGAGGAAACAAGACATCATCCTTGAAACCGACGGTCAATATCCTCGTAAAATGTGTATCGCCATCTGGGGCGACCGGATTAATAATGATCAGCTGGTAGTCGGAAACAATTTGACAATAGATTTCGATATTGAAAGTCGCGAATTCAATGGTCGCTGGTATACTGATGTAAAAGCCTGGCGTGTTGAAGTAGCCGGAGCTATGCAAACCGGCGCTACGCAGGCCGGAGCGCCTAATCTCCCAATGGATACGCCTCCTGTGCCGGGCCCGGCAGCTATGCCTCCATTGCCTGAAAATAAAACAGACGATCTACCTTTTTGAAGTTTTACGTTATACGTTATACGTTATACGTTATACGTTTGGAGCGTGCGTAAGTTGAACCGTGTACGCAATCCGGTCATGTATGTAGGCTAAACTGTGTGCGTAAGCCAAATTCGTGCGTAAGCTAAACGTAAAACGTATAACGTAAAACGTAAAACGTATAACGTGAAAATATGAACCCTCTTGCCCCTCCTTTTCTCTCGGTCGTTGCTGAAGACTTGCTTTCAAGATTCGGAACTGATCTGGCGGATGTGATCGTGGTGTTTCCCAGTCGCCGGACACGGTTATTTTTTAATACATCTCTTTACAAACATGCTCAAACTCCGGTTTGGGCTCCTCACTATTATACCATTGATGAGTTATTTGAGGAAATGTCGGATTTGCATGTTGCGGATCCGATAAAATTGGTGTGCGAACTTTATAAAATTTATGTTGAGGTTCACAATGCTCATGCAGAGAAGCCGACTGAAGAAACTCCGGATGAGTTCTTTTCTTTTGGCGAAACCCTGCTGAGTGACTTCGATGATGTAGATAAGCATCTGGTTAATGCCCGTTCCCTGTTTAGTAATTTGCAGGATCTTGATGTATTGCGGGATGATTTTCTGCACCTGAACGAAGAACAACTGGAGGCATTGTCGCGTTATTTCCGTCAGACTTTTCTAGGGGAATCCAGTCTCCAACAGGCTTTCAGCTCCATATGGAGTATTCTTGGAGAAGTGTATACTACCTACAAGTTACGTTTGAAAGAACAAAAGCTAGCTTATCCGGGGATGCTCATGCGCGATGTGATAGATAATTTTACAGAAGAAATTGACCCGTCGTTCAAATACAAAACGTATGTGTTTGCAGGATTTAATGTCTTGACAAAATGCGAAGAAAAACTATTTGATCTTTTCAAGGATAAAGCCTTGTTTTATTGGGATGTTGATTCGTATTATGTTGATAATGATGGAAATATGTTGAATGAAGCCGGGAGATTCGTTGCTAAGAATATACGGAGATTCGGTTCTGCTCTTGATTGGAAAGATTTTGATCATTTATTATCGGAAGATAAAGAAATTACTATCATTGCAGCTCCGTCGGAAAATGCTCAAACAGCTGCTATTCTCCCGTGGATACGTTCATTGGGAAAGAATAGGGAGTTTTTGGAACCGGATTCAGCCGTGGCGCTCTGCAACGAACAAATTTTGCCATCAGTGATGCACAGTATCCCATCCGGAGAAGTCGGGAATGTCAATATCACGATGGGATTTCCGATTACTCAGACTCCGATTTCCGGTTTATTGCAGGCATTGGCGGATCTGCAGCTTAAAGGATGTTCCGGAACCGGTTTCCGGTATAAATATGTACTCCCTGTTTTGAGGCATCCGTATGTCCAGGTTATCTTTCCCGAAGCAAAAAAGACAGAAAATACGATTGTGCAGGGAAACTTATTTTTCCCGAATCAGGAAGACTTGCCGGATGCCGGCATTTTTAAATCTACAAAAGATTCTGTTGCCTTGGCAGAGTATTTATTGGATATTGTTCAAAGAGTGGGACAGTCCTATGGGAATGATAGCGGTGGCCGGGATATTTATGACGGATTGTATCAGGAATCAGTCTTTCGTAGCTATCAGATACTCAATCGTTTGTATGGCTTGCTTACCACCGGGGAATTGCAGGTTGAGAAAGTGACATTTTTGCGGTTGATGCGTAAATTACTGTCAACAACCCAGGTACCTTTTCATGGAGAGCCGGTTAAAGGTTTGCAAGTGATGAGTGTACTGGAAACACGTACCCTGGACTTCGATCATCTTATTTTATTGAGTGTCAATGAGGGTTTTATGCCCGGAAACAGCAATGACAACACGTTTATTCCCCAGTTTTTGCGTAAACATTTTGAATTAAGCACGTTGGAACATCAGGATTCAATTTATGCTTATTATTTTTACCGGCTGATTCAACGAGCCAAAAAAGTGACTTTGGTCTATAATACCGATAAAACGCAGATGGGAAAAGCAGAAATGAGTCGTTTTATTCTTCAACTTCTGACTGATCCCAGATTGAAAAGCAAAAGATATTCTATTCAGACTGCTGTGCAACCGATTCAAACAGAGGAGATTGAAGTTCCTAAGACAGACCTGATGGATAAGATTAGGGGAAAATACGATTGCGATACGAATCCGGAAGCATATTCCTTATCTCCTTCCGCATTGAATGTTTTCATTGACTGTCCTTTGCGTTTTTATTTCCAATATATTGAGGAATTGAGGACGGAAACCGATCTGACCGACGAATTGGACAGCGCTCAGTTCGGTACTATTTTTCACAAAGCCGCAGAGCTATTATATCGTAGAATTGGCCGGGTCGGGGATGCAAAACAATTTGATCCGTTTATAGTGAATAAAGAAAGCTTGGAATTTTTTCTTGAACATTCATTTCAGCTTGATTTTTTGGTAAATCAGGCTTTTTCTACAGAATATTTTAAAGGGAGGACGGTCGAATTAGATCAATATAACGGAGAACAGTTGATTAATTTCCGTGTGGTACGACACATGCTGCAACGCCTGATCGAACTGGATCTGAAACATACGCCTTTTTCTATTTGTGGACTGGAATATCGTTTGTCCGATTATTTTGAACTGGAATCGGGAATCCGGTTGAAAGTAGGCGGGATAATAGACCGGCTGGAAGAAAAGGATGGGTCGTACCGGATTGTGGATTATAAAACAAGTGGGAGGGCTAAACCGTTTAAGACTATGGAAGATTTGGTTACTCCGAAAGAAAACAGGGCTTCTCATGTTTTTCAGACTTTATCTTATGCCTCTGTTTTGGCAAAGAACACAAAATATGTTTGTCCTATTGTCCCTGCGTTATTGTATCTGCAGGAAGCAGGGAAAAAAGATTATTCTCCTGTAATTCAGTTTGAAAAGGATGATATATCGGATTACAGAGTCTTAGATGAGGCTTTCAACAAGTCTTTCAAATATAAAATAGCAGAGTTGTTTGATGAGAAAACGCCTTTTTATCAAACTTCAGTCGTATCGAAATGTGATTACTGCGATTTTAAAAGTATATGTAACAGATGACATCGCTACAAAAAAATAGGAAAGAAAGGGATATTGTCATTATTGGCGCCGGTTTAACGGGACTGACGATGGCGTATCATCTTCAAAAGCAGGGGAAAAATGTTCTGGTCGTAGAAAAGTCGTCGCGTCCGGGAGGAGCGATCCGGACATTGGATGAATCGGGTTACACCATTGAAACAGGTCCTAATACAGGCTCTTTGGCTAATGAAGAGATTGTAAATTTATTCAATTCGCTCTCCGGATGTAAACTGGAGGTTGCAAATAAAGAGGCTCATCGCCGGTTGATTTGGAAAAACGGGAGACTTCAGGCTTTACCTTCCGGCATCTTTTCCGGTTTAGTAACTCCTTTATTCAGTTGGAAAGATAAATTCGGTATTTTGCTGGAGCCTTTTCGAAAAAAAGGAAGCGATCCGGACGAGTCTGTGGCGGATTTTGCAAAACGACGTTTGGGAAGATCCTTCTATGAATATGCTGTGGATCCGTTTATATCCGGTATTTATGCCGGAAATCCCGAAGAATTGTCCATCCGGTATGCGCTGCCTAAATTGTATGCTTTGGAAGTGAATTATGGAGGACTTATCAGAGGAAGTATTGCGAAATTGAAAGATTTGAAAGTTGAACGAAAGAAAGGCGTAACTAAAGATGTCTTTTCGACCGAAGGCGGACTGAATCGTCTCATTGATGCATTGGTTTCGGAAATAGGAATGGAAAATATTGTTTTGGATGTGAATCCGGAGATATTGGAAGTAGAAAAGGGAAAATGCTCCCTCAACTTGAATGAAATCCGTGTAGATTGTTCCCGGATTATTTCTACCGTGGGCGCACACAGTCTGCCTGAATTATTTCCGTTTGCTCCTGAAAATTTAATGTCCGGAATCAATAACCTGCGGTATGCCCCCGTAATTCAGGTAGCGGTATCAATTCATACGAGTGAGGTCGATCGCGACGATTTGCGTGCTTTCGGAGCGTTGATCCCATCGAAAGAAAATCGTCGGATATTAGGGATCCTTTATCCGTCTGTTTGTTTTAAAAACCGTTCTCCTCAGGGAAAAGCCTTACTTTCGGTCTTTATGGGAGGAATGAGGCATCCGGAAATGGTGCATTGGTCGGACAATAGGGTCAAAGAACTGGTACGGGAAGAATTAAAAATCATTTATCGTCGTCCGGAATTGAATGCCCAGATTCTCGGTATTTTCAGACATAGTCATGCAATACCTCAGTACGAGAAGAATACCGGAGCACGTATGGAAGCAATTGCTGAATTTGAGAAATTATATCCGGGAATTGTTATTGCCGGAAATGCGATAGATGGAATTGGAATGGCTCACCGGGTAAAGCAGGCAATTTCTGAGAAAGGTTCTTCAACATAAGATTTTTTCGTATGCCATACGCACATCTTGCTGATACATGATTTCGCCGCAATAGGTGAATCCCAGTTTTGCCAGTATTTTTTGCATATACAAGTTGTCGAAATTCGTATCTACACGAAAGCTACAAATATTATTCCCATGACTAAGTTCTTCTACTTTTTGCATGAACAGGGTCGCCATTCCACATTGTTTCATTCTGTCGGCGACGGCTAACCGGTGCACGACCACATAAGGTTGATTTGTGAGCCATTCTCCTTTTAGATTTTCGTAGGCAGGTTCTCCGGCAAAGATGACGGCGGCATAGGCAATGACACAATTGTCAAGACAAAGCACATAGCCGTATCCTTTTTCCACATCCCTGATGATATTCTCTTCGTTCGGATATCCGTTTTGCCATTGCCGGCTGTTCCGCAGGCGCATCTGTTCCTTGGCTTGCAGGATGATTTGCCAGATCGGTTCAATATCTGCGACCGAAGCTTTTCTAAATTCAGTTTTCATCTCTCATTTGATAGCTTATCTGATATTATTTGTAATTTTATTTCTGATTTGTGCAAAAATAAGAATTAATTGTTTTTATTTTTGCAATTTCAAAGAATATATCCAAAATTTATATGGAAATAAGAAAAGTTACTTTAGAAGATGCTGCCGGTATCGCGGAAATTTATAATTATTATATAGAAAACACGGCAATTACGTTCGAAACGGAACCGGTTTCGGTTGAAGAGATGAAACAAAGGATCCATAAACTGACAGAAGCCGGTTTTCCCTATTATGTTGGAGTCGTCGATCGTGAAATTGCAGGTTATTATTATCTGCATGAGTGGAATTATCGTTGCGCTTATTCCATGACCCGGGAGGTAACGATCTACTTGCATAAAGATCAGACAGGCAAAGGGTTCGGTTCAATGTTATTTTCTCATCTGTTACGGAACATTGACCGCACAAAAACTCATGCTCTGATTGCAGGAATTTATATTCCCAATGACGAAAGTGTGAGATTACATGAAAAATTCGGGTTCAAACAGGTTTCCTTTATGAAGGAAATTGGTTGGAAATTCGGTCAATGGAGGGATGTGGGACATTGGCAACTGCTTTTTCACCGTCAATAAACAGGGTTCACCGGTAAATCCCTATGCTTAGGCGAGGCTCATGAGGGTGTGTCAAAGTCGAGAACATAATAAAACGCCCTCGCTACAGCATATTGTAACGAGGGTATTTTTGTAAATCAGGGTCTTTGACGACCCTTATTATTTCAGAGTTTCTTCCGAAAGTTTTAAATCAATCCGGGAATTATTTCCTTTCCAATTTTTCTTTCAAAGCGGCCAGTTCTTCGATGTCGCCGAGAGTTGTTTTTTCCATTGCCGGTTGAGAAATAGTTGATTCTTCTTCCGATTTTTTGGATCTTCTGGCTTTTTTCTCCGTAGCAATCGATTCTTTTTGTTCGGCACGTTGTTCATCTTCGAAGATACGACTGTGAGACAAAATGATACGTTTGGAATCCTTATTGAATTCGATCACTTTGAAATCCAGTTTTTCATCCGGTTGAGCTGAAGAACCGCCTTCTTTTACCAGGTGTTTGGGAGTTGCAAAACCTTCCACGCCATAAGGCAAAGAGACTACGGCGCCTTTATCCAGCAGTTCGATGATAGTTCCTTCGTGAATAGAACCGACAGTAAACAATGTTTCGAAAACATCCCATGGATTTTCTTCCAATTGTTTGTGTCCAAGGCTCAAACGGCGGTTTTCCTTATCAATTTCCAGGACTTGAACTTCGATCTCAGCTCCAATTGAAGTAAATTCGCTTGGATGTTTGATTTTCTTAGTCCATGAAAGGTCGGAAATGTGAATCAAACCTTCAACGCCTTCTTCGATTTCAACGAATACTCCGAAAGTAGTGAAGTTACGCACTTTTGCAGTATGTTTGCTTCCAACGGCATATTTTGTTCCTACATCTTCCCATGGATCCGGTTTCAACTGTTTGATACCCAGAGACATTTTGCGTTCGTCGCGATCCAGAGTCAAAACAATAGCTTCTACTTCGTCGCCAACTTTTAAGAAATCCTGAGCGCTCTTCAGGTGTTGAGTCCAGCTCATTTCCGAAACGTGGATCAAACCTTCCACACCTTGAGAAATTTCGATGAATGCACCGTAATCGGCCATCACTACTACTTTTCCCGTTACTTTGTCTCCAACTTTCAAATTTGGATCCAAAGCATCCCATGGATGAGGAGTCAATTGCTTCAAACCGAGAGCAATACGTTTTTTTTCATCATCAAAATCGAGGATTACGACGTTGATCTTTTCATCCAGTTTGACTACTTCTTCCGGATGAGAAACACGTCCCCACGACAAGTCTGTGATGTGAATCAAACCATCTACGCCACCCAAATCGATGAATACCCCGTAGGATGTGATATTTTTGACAATACCTTCGAGTACCTGACCTTTTTCGAGTTTCGAAATGATATCTTTCTTTTGTTGCTCCAGTTCGGCTTCGATAAGAGCTTTGTGAGAAACAACAACATTTTTGAACTCCTGATTGATTTTAACAACCTTGAATTCCATGGTTTTATCTACAAATACGTCGTAGTCGCGGATTGGCTTGACGTCGATTTGAGATCCCGGCAGGAATGCTTCGATACCAAATACGTCGACGATCATACCTCCTTTTGTGCGACATTTAACGTAACCTTTGATGATTTCGTCTTTTTCGAGAGCTTCGTTAACACGATCCCAGGAACGTGAAGTACGCGCTTTCTTGTGAGAAAGGAGTAATTGTCCTTTTTTGTCTTCCTGGCTTTCAATGTATACTTCCACTTCATCTCCCACTTTCAAGTCCGGATTGTAACGGAATTCGTTCATTGAAACCACACCGTCCGATTTGTAACCGATGTTTACCACTACTTCACGCTTGTTCAATGAGGTAACTTTACCGATTACGACTTCACGGTCGTTGATTTTGCTTAAAGACTGATCGTAAGTTTTGATCAGGTCTTCGCGACTTACATCCCCGTAGGTGTCGCCTTTTTCGTAGGAATCCCAGTCAAAATCGTCCGGATTTGCAACCGGTTTTTCTTCTTTTTTAGCTTTAGAAGCTTTCTTTTCCGGCGCCGCAGGCGCTACTTCCTGAGTTTCTGTTTCCTGAATTTCTACCGGAATTTCCGTTTCTTGAGTTTCTGCAACCGGAGTTTCTTCCTGAATTTCTTCTGGCGTTTCCACCTGAATTTCTGCTACCGGAATTTCTGTTTCCTGAATCTCTGCTGCCGGGGTTTCTACTTGAATTTCTGCAGTCGGAGTTTCTGTTTCCTGGGTTTCTGCTGCCGGATCTGCTTCTACGGCAGGAGTCTCAACAGGAGTTGCAGTTGCTTGAGTATCAACTACTTCGTCTTTTTTAAGTTCTTCACTCATGTTTGTTGAAAAAATTGTTTTTAATTAATAAGTTAGACATTATATTATTATAAAAGCGGGTGCAAAGGTAATGGTTATTTTCTGATTATCAATGATTTTTGTGAAATATTTATCAATGGGATTTTATCGGAAAAAAATCAAATTACAGCGGAATTTGAGTTGTATAACAACGTATATATTCGTACTTTTGTATGAATAATTTGGATTTTATATAACTTTTGAAACTCATGAAAAGGATCACTTTATCCCTCTTTTTGCTACTTTTCTTACCCATTCAAACCTTTTGCGTTGACAAAGATGTAGAAATAATACGTGGTAGAGTTCTTGCCGGAATATTGTCGCCAAGTGTCAATAATAACAGGGTAGAAAGATTAATAACAACGATTAAACCCGATGGTACATGGCCTGGAATTGATTATGTCGACACTTCCCGCGAGGCTTTTCAACATACGCGACATTTGGAAAACCTGATACAATTAAGTCGGGCTTATGCAAAAAAAGGATCTGTTTACAAAGGAAATAAAAAGGTGAAAAATGCCATTGACCTGGCTCTCAATTATTGGACTGTCAATGACTTTATTTGTGAAAACTGGTGGAATAATGAAATCGGAACGCCGCACGTTTTGATGCAGGTGCTTTTTATGATGGATAAAAGTCTTACAAAAGAACAGGTGGAGAAGACTTTGACGATCGTCAAACGATCTCATTTGGGAGCCTGGGGAGCCCGTGAAAGCGGAGACCGGATTAAAATAGGAGGAATACAGGCAAAGACTGCGTTGTATTATCGTGATATAAAAGAATTTGAGTACGTGATTGATGTGATTGAAAGCCAGATTAAATTTGTTACGGGCAGAGGGATGCAACACGATTATAGTTTTCACCACCGGGACGACCGGGTAAATAATACCCTGACTTATGGCTTGGACTATGCAAATGCATTTGCCGAATGGCTTGATTATACGGCAGGAACAAAATATAAGTTTTCGGAAAAGCCGCTTCAGCAGCTAATTGACTACTATCTGGATGGAATTTGTAAAATGATGGCGTATGGAAAATATCCCGATCCGGGAGCAACTAACAGAGATATTTCACGTTCAGGCTCATTGAGAGCTTCCGGAACAAAAACTCCGGAACGTTTGATTGCTGCTACCGATTACCGGAAAAATGAATTGGAACAAATTATCGGAAATCGTAAAGGAGAGGAATTGAAATCTCTTTCTTATGGAAAATTTTTCAAAGATTCCGAATATTATTCACATCAACGTTCAAATTATTTCACGTCGGTCCGGATGTATTCTTCCCGCAATGCAAATATGGAAATGCCATACAATGGAGAAGGTCTTTTGAACCATTACAACGGAGACGGAGCCAATTATATTTCCCGGACAGGAAAAGAATACTACAATGCAGCCCCCGTTTTTGATTGGCAAAAAATACCGGGAACAACGATCCTTCAAAAACCACTACTTGTTCCTGAAAAAGACATTCAAAAACAGGGAACCATGGATTTCGTGGGAGCTGTTACCGATGGACTGTATGGAGCTGTTGCATTTGATTTCAGGAGTCCGCATGATCCGATTGAAGTGAAAAAAGCATGGTTCTTTTTTGATAAGGAATATGTATGTCTGGGAACAGATCTTCATTCGATGTCCAATTACCCGGTGGCGACCACCTTGAATCAATGTTTACTGAAAGGCGATGTGGTCGCAATGACCGGAGGTTCGGAAAAAACCCTGTCCAAGACCGATCATACACTTGATAATACAACATGGATATTTCACGACAGTGTTGCTTACTTTTTTCCAAAACCAATTCGGATTCATCTTTCAAACCGGATGGTTTCCGGATCCTGGCTCAGGGTAAATCGTCAAACCGGCGTCTCAAAGGAGGAGATCCGGATGGAGATGTTCAAATTGTGGATTGATCATGGGAAAAGGGTATCAAACGACGGATATCAGTATGTGGTAATTCCATCCGTTGACAGGGAAAATCTGAAAGAATATGCCGTAAATCCGGGAATAGAAATACTTTCCAATACTCCGGAAGTGCAAGCTGTCAGACATAAATATTTGAATATCATACAGATACTATTTTACAAGAGCGAAGAAATGCAATTACCCGGAGAGTTGAAGATTCGAATGGATACTCCCGGATTATTGATGATGAAAGTCGATGGAAACGATGTGAAAGAAATATCCGTTTCCGATCCATCAAGAAAATTGGGCAGGATCCATTTTTCGATTAACAGGAGAATCGAAAAACAGGGAGAAAATTTCATATCCGTGTGGAATACTTCCAATAATCTCAGCGAAGTATCGATCGATCTTCCTCAAACGATCTACGCGGGAGAAAGTGTCACAATCAAACTTCCGTAAGCCGAATTTTACCACTCGGAGCTGAAATGAAAACGGATATCTTTGAAATCCTGCCGGGCCATTTGTAAAACATAGGATGAATCAGCTAAGAATACATCCCGACCTTCCTTGTCTTTGGCCATGTATTGATATTTTCGTTTCTTGAAATTTTCCATAGCTTCATCGAAATCACTTTCGATCCAACACGCTTTGTATAAGCTGATTGGTTCCCATTTACATTGAGCCCCGTATTCGTGTAACAACCGATATTGAATTACTTCGAATTGCAATTGTCCGACGGTTCCGATAATCTTACGCCCATTGAACTGATTGGTAAATAACTGGGCTACACCCTCATCCATCAACTGGTCTATTCCTTTGTTGAGTTGTTTGGATTTCATGGGATCGGCATTTTCAATGTATTTGAACATTTCCGGCGAAAAACTTGGTAAGCCTTTGAAATGCAGTTCTTCCCCGGAAGTCAACGTATCTCCGATCTTGAAATTGCCGGTATCCGGTAATCCGATAATGTCTCCGGCAAAAGCTTCGTCTACAGTCTCTTTCTTTTGAGCCATAAAAGCGGTAGGAGAAGAAAATTTCATCATTTTCCCGAAGCGTACGTGTTTATAATTTTGATTACGTTCAAATTTCCCCGAACAAATTTTCAAGAACGCGATACAACTCCGGTGGTTCGGATCCATATTGGCATGTATCTTGAAAATAAAACCGGAAAACGGATCTTTCCCGGGAGTGATTATACGCTCTTCCGCTTGTACCGGCCGGGGAAAAGGAGCTATCCGCACAAAACAATCCAGAAGTTCCCTGACCCCAAAATTATGGAGGGCGGAACCGAAAAATACAGGAGCAATATCTCCTTTCAGGTAAGCGTTTACATCAAAATCCGGATAGACGCCTTTGATTAATTCCAGATCGGCACGAAGCTTTTGAGATAATGCTGCTCCAATGTGGTCTTCCAGTTCAGGACTGTCAATATCTCTGAATCCGACAGATTCGGTAACCGTTTGCTTACTGGGAGTGTATAGATCCAGTTTTTCTTCATAAATATTGTATACGCCTTTAAAGCTGAAACCCCTGTCTATCGGCCAACTCAAAGGGCGGACATGGATTTTCAGTTCTTGCTCGAGCTCATCCAATAGATCAAAAGGATCCATCCCGTCACGGTCCATTTTATTGACGAAAACAATTACCGGTGTTTTCCGCATCCGGCAGACTTCCATCAGTTTCCGGGTCTGTTGCTCAACCCCCTTTGCAATGTCGACAACGATAATGACGCTGTCGACAGCAGTCAGGGTGCGATAAGTATCTTCTGCAAAATCCTGGTGACCGGGAGTGTCAAGAATATTTACTTTATAATCATCGTATTCAAAGCCCATTACGGATGTAGCAACAGAAATTCCTCTCTGTTTTTCGATTTCCATCCAGTCCGAAGTGGCTGTTTTTTTAATTTTATTTGATTTAACTGCACCCGCAACATGAATTGCTCCCCCAAAAAGCAATAATTTCTCTGTTAATGTTGTTTTTCCCGCATCCGGGTGACTGATAATGGCGAAAGTCCTTCGCCGTTGAATTTCATTTACTAAATCGCTCATTCGTCTGTATCTTCTGTTGTCTGGATTACTTCCTCTTTTTGTATAAGTTCACCATCCATGGTGTCATTTTCAAAATATTGATTTGGATCGAAGTGCCGTGTTTTAATACTCGTCCTGCCTAATATTATCTTCAGATTTTCGGCCGCTTTTTTCATCCGTTCTTCGTCTTTTTTATCATGTCCGTTACTCAGGATAAGGTCTGCATATTGAGTGATGTTATCCGGTTCGTCCAGGTAAAGATAGATTTTGCAAAGATTGTAATATGCAGCATACCTTAGTCTTACGTCTGCTTTCAATTTAGGATCGGTATATTTTTGAGGAATACCTTTAAAATATTCGATCAAACCGTCTATGCGTTCCCTGTTCATCCCTGTATTTCCCGTCATCGTTTGTAATTCTTCTTTCAATGACTGTGCGGCAGCCCGGAACGGTTCATTTTCATGATGTTTCTTTTCGTCTATGGTTTTAATGATGTCGAAAGTTCTGACAACAGGAAATCCATAACGGGCCGATGCAACAGAAGATGCTTTTGAAGCCGTATTCATGGATAAATTACGGGTAAATTCAGAGATAAGGACATCCCTGTTATTTCTCCAGTAATCGGAGGCTTCTTTGCTGCTGCGATACTCCTGAGAACTGTAATTTTGGGTAAAAAATGAATCGTACACTTTCCCTTCCGCCAATACTTTTTCATCCAGCAAGATCTTATATCTGGCATCGAATTTATAGGAGACATTCAGCTTATAGTAATGATACACCGTGATTTTTCCGTTGCGATCCTTACTTTCTTCCCTTCTTTCCGCAATGTTGCTGTTTTCAATGATTAAATTTCCAAGGTCAACATGAATAACCACGTCTCCGGGTATGGGTTCCGGCGCCTTTTTCTGTCCGGAAATATAAATTGCGTCATCGATCTCATCGATGATTATTCTTTGTTGTGTACTAGGCGTAGCTGTTACTTTTGTTGCATAATGGAAAAATAAAGGCTCCAGTGGTTGAACCGGAGAAGTTCTTACCGCAATGCTTTGAATTCTGAGATTGTCAACATTGATATTCTTTGTTTGTCCGGATACGGAAGACAAAAAGAATATTGCCAAGAGAGTTACGAAAAGTGGTTTCATCGAATTAAGTATTAGTGAGTATTGTAAAAAGTTTTTCAAGCCCGATTTCCCACTCCGGAATTTCCAGTTGAAAAACAGATTTGATCTTTGTCTTATCCAAAACGCTGTACATGGGTCTTGCGGCTTTAGTCGGATAACCGGATGTATCAGCAGGATTGACCCGGCAGGTTGTTATCCCGGCCAGTTTGTGGATTGTCAGGCAAAAATCATACCATGAACATTCTCCTTCGTTACTGTAATGATAAATTCCGAATGGGAATGTTTTATTTTTTTCAACAAACAAAATAATGTCTAAAATAGATTCGGCAAGGTTTGCAGCATAGGTAGGAGTCCCTTTTTGGTCTGCGACCACATTCAGGGAATCGTTCTCTTTCCCCAGTCTGATCATGGTTTTAACAAAATTGTTCCCAAAGGCGGAATATAGCCAGGCTGTACGGATTATAATACTTTCGGGGCTGATTTTCATCAATATTTGTTCTCCTTCCAGTTTGCTTTTTCCATACACCGACTGTGGATTGGTCGTATCCGTTTCTGTATAAGGACGATTGCCTTTTCCGTCAAAAACATAATCGGTGGAAATGTGGATTATTTTTGCTTTTCCGGATGCTGCTTCGGCCAGGTTTTTTACACAATCCCTGTTGACCAGATAACAGGCGTCAACATCGTCTTCGGCTTTATCGACAGCAGTGTAAGCAGCACAGTTTATGACGTAATTGATCTTATTTTTGCAGATGAAATCGATTATTTTTGATTTTTCCGATAAGTCCAGGTCTTGAATATCTGTGACAAAAAAACGAAAATCAGGATAATTGGATGTTATTTCCCGGATTTCACTCCCTAATTGCCCGTTGCCTCCTGTGACCAGAATATTTCTTATCATTTGTGGATGATTTAGTCTTAATTTTCCGCAAAGATAGTACATATTTATCAGATTCATATCATGTGTTTTGGCGTCACGGCGTATTCATAAAGCAAAATTTTACCGGATATTTTTTTTAATAGGGTAATTATGTAGAAATATTTATTAATTTTACCGGAAACTAACTGAATATGTTTCATTGTCAAATCCTTGATACAGGCTTCTTTTATGCTGATGGAGGAGCTATGTTCGGCGCTATTCCCAAGAGAGCATGGAAGAGAAAGTATCCCTCCGACGAACAGAATTGTTGTGAAATGGCGATGCGATGTCTTTTAGCCTGGAATGAAAACAAGGTCATAATATTGGATACGGGAGTAGGAAGCAAAGATGTTGGGAAGTTATCCTATTACAAATTCCATGATTTACAGGACATTTCTTCCCTGATCCGGCCTTTGGGGTTTGAGCCGGAACAGGTTACTGATGTTGTTTTGTCTCACCTCCATTTTGATCATTGCGGCGGATGTACGTATAAAGATCAATCCGGCAATCTGAGGATTACATTTCCAAATGCAAAACATTGGATAGGAGAGGCGCAATGGAAAAGTTTTATGAGCCCGAATTACCTGGAATCAGATGCTTTTCGTCCGGACGATCTGATGCCGGTTTTCAATGCCGGGCTTGTGAATCTCCTGGATAAGGATGCTTGTTTGTTTGATGGATTTTATGTCGGGTTGTACAATGGGCATACCGACGGGCAACTGGTATCTTTTATCGAAACGGATGAAGGACGGATCATATACCCTTCCGATGTGATTCCCACAAAAGCGCATTATTCGGTCGACTGGATTTCTGCCTATGATATTAAACCGTTGGAATCGGTCGGATCAAAGATAAAGTTAATAAAAAAAATAGAAGAAAGCAAGTCTTCTGTGATTTATTATCATGATGTTTTTAATAAAATAAACGCTTTTGATGTCAGAAAATAATACTTTATCCGTTATTCAATTATAAATCTAATTAAAGACAAGTACATATGAAGACAGTCACTTACGCTTTTATTGTTGTATTTTTTACAATTTTATCTTTTCAATCCTGCATAATAGATATGCACGGTGTCAGAGGCAATGGAAATATTGTCAGTAAAGAAATCGCAATCTCCGACTATACGGAAATTGATGCCGGAGGAGTGGCAGAGATCATTTATGAGCAGCAAACCGTTAAGAGTCCTTATCTTCAGGTTAATGTAGATGAAAATATTTTTCCGCTGCTTGATATCAGGGTTGAAAATAACAAGTTGATTATTAAATCTAAAGATAACGGAAACATTCAACCGTCGAGGTTTAAAATATACACTAATTCCGTCAATATCGAAAGGATAAAGTTAGCCGGATCGGGAGAGGTGCATCTGAAGGGAGAAGTTAATTCCAGAAATATGAAAATTGATTTGGCAGGTTCCGGGGATATTATTGCAGATAGTTTGTATTGTGAGCAATTCGATATGTCGGTTGCCGGTTCGGGAACAGCCCGTTTGAAAGGCGCTTGTAACAATTCGAGATTTGCTATTGCCGGCTCAGGTGATATCAAAGGGTATAATTTCTCGGTACAAGATCTTGATTGTAAAATTGCCGGCTCCGGGGATATTCAGATTACCGTGGGAAGATCCTTGAACGCCAATGTCGCCGGTTCCGGAGACCTGAAATATTACGGATCCCCAGAAATTGTCAATACTAAGATTGCCGGTTCCGGAGAGATAAAAAAGATGAATTAAAGGAATGATAGTTGGATGTTCCCCCCGGGAAGTAACGTGAACGTTTTCCGGTGGTACGGGCATGGGCCGAACTTTTCGATCCCTTCACGGTGTTTGGAGGTCGGATAACCTTTATTCTTATCCCAGGCATAATAATTGTATTCTTTATGCAGTTCCATCATATAATCGTCGCGGTAAGTTTTCGCAAGGACAGAGGCGGCCGCTATGGAGAGGTATTTTCCATCACCTTTTACGATGCAGGTATGAGGAATATCCGGGTAGGGATTAAATCTGTTCCCGTCAATTAGCAGGTGTTCCGGCTTGATTGTGAGTTGTTCCACAGCCCGGTGCATTGCTAAAAATGAAGCATTTAAAATGTTAATTTTGTCGATTTCATCGGGAAAAACAATGCCAACAGCCCACGATAAAGCTTCTTTCTCTATTATTCCTCTTAAATTGTAGCGTTGTTTCTCACTAAGTTGTTTGGAATCGTTCAATTCCTCACAGAGGAAGTCCGGAGGAAGTATTACGGAAGCGGCGTAAACAGCTCCGGCAAGACAACCGCGTCCGGCTTCGTCACAACCGGCTTCGATTTTACCTGTATTTAGATATGGTAGTAACATGAAACATTTTAGCGACTTTCTTTATGCTTTCAGCTAGAAAATCAATTTCTTCTTTTGTATTATAAAAAGCGAACGAAGCCCTTACAGTTCCTTCAACTCCCAAAATTTCCATCAAAGGTTGCGCACAATGGTGACCGGTACGGACAGCAATTCCCATCCTGTCCAGAAGCATTCCCATATCATAATGGTGAATATCACCGACAAGAAAAGAAATAACACTGCTCTTGAGAGAGGAAGTCCCGAATATTTTCATTCCATCAATCTGCATTAATTTCCCTGTTGCATATGTCAGTAATTCGTTTTCATACTGATTTATGTTTTCCAATCCCAGGGTATTGATATAGTTTAAGGCTTCTGCTAGAGCCGTAGAGCCTACATAATCGGGAGTTCCCGCTTCAAATTTAAATGGAAGGCTGTTGTAGGTCGTCTTTTCAAATGAAACAGATGCGATCATCTCTCCTCCTCCCTGATAAGGAGGCAGTTTATCCAACCATTTTTCTTTTCCATATAAAACTCCAATACCTGTCGGGCCGTATATTTTGTGCGAAGAAAAAACTAAAAAATCACATTCCAATGCTTGTACATCAACTGAAATATGTTGTACGGATTGAGCGGCGTCAATCAAAACAGGAACATCATGTTGATGAGCTAATTGAATGACCTTTGCTACGGGATTTATTGTCCCCAGCACATTGGATACATGAACCAGGGAAATCAGTTTTGTTTTGGAGGTAATTTGTTTTTCCAGGTTTTCCAGTGAAATTTCACCCTTTTCGTTGACAGGAATGATTTTCAATTCGATTCCGGTGATGTCTTTCTGTAATTGCCAGGGAACAATATTTGAATGGTGTTCCATGGATGTAATGATAATTTCATCTCCGGGGCGGCATTGTGAGCGGCAAAAACTCGAAGCGATCAGGTTAATTGATTCTGTAGTTCCCCGGGTAAATATGATTTCGTTTGAATTACAGGCGTTTAAATATTTTTGAACCGTTTTACGGGCATTTTCATGCGATTCTGTGGCCAATTGGCTCAGGTGGTGAACTCCACGGTGAATGTTTGCATTGATCGTGGAATAAACTTCCTCCATTTTCCGGATGACCTGATACGGTTTTTGAGTCGTAGCTCCATTATCCAGATAAACCAAAGGATTACCATAAACTTTCTGTGAAAGAATTGGAAAATCTTTACGTATTTCTTCGATATTTAAATACATCCCTGACATTTTACAAGTTCGCCTCTGAAACGTTTTTCAACCAGCATTTTCAGCCTATCCTTAAGATTCGGTAAACGAATACCTTCAATGACATCATTGGTAAATGAAAATTTTAACAGAAGACGGGCTTCTTCTTCACCAATACCTCTTGAGCGCATATAAAATAAAGCATTTTCATCCAATTGTCCGGTTGTCATCCCGTGAGAACACTTCACATCATCGGCATAAATTTCAAGCTGAGGTTTGGAAAACATCCGGCTTTCGCGACTACAACAAAGGTTGCGGTTATTTTGGTAAGCCTGGGTTTTTTGAGCATCTTTTGCAACAACGATCCGGCCGTTGAAAACTCCTGTGGATTGTTCGTCGAGAATATATTTGAATAACTCATCACTTTGACAATGAGGAGCCCGGTGTTCAATATTGGATGTATTGTCTATTTTTTGAGTTTTGTCTGTAATCGCCAAACCATACAAATGATGAATTGCATTTTCTCCTTCAAGATATACATCATAATTATTACGAGTGATCCCGTTGCAGAGCGAAATACCGTTTATCACCACATTCGAGGATGCTTTTTGGCTTACAAAATTAGAGGCGAGGCGAATTGTATTTTCCGAGCTTTCTTCCAGTTCATAAAAATCAAAAACGGCGTTTTCACCGACAAAAATCTCTGTTACTTGAGTGACTGCAAATTGAGGGGTTTTGTCTGCCGTATGGTCACAAACCAGCATTTTAGCCTCGGCTCCTTCCTCAATAATGACAAGGAAACGACGGGTCATCAAAGAATCTACCGAACCGCGAATGATGTTTGTGACTTGTATCGGACTTTCTATGGCGGTGTTTGGAGGAACATAAAGCACATAACCGTCCTGTACAAACATGGTATTAAAAGCTTCAATCCCGTTTTTATCAGGTGTAGCTAATTTTCCGTAATATTTCCTGAAAATTTCAGGAAAATCTTTTGAAAAATCGTTTAAACTTCCTGAAAAAACGCCTTCCGGGAGTGTTGTGCTCTTTTTATCATTTTTATATAATCTGTCATTGATGATAAAATGAATCGTCGACGACAAGTTCGGCACATTACATTTGAATACTTTATATGGATCTATTTCAGCTTTCAGACCTGAAAAATTAAACCCATAATCCGGAGCCATCAAAGTTGGAATATCCGTATGTTGATAATTTTCCGAGTTAAAAACAGGGAACCCTTTCTTTTGGAATACATCAAACGCTTCATCACGCTTGGAATTGATTAATTCCGAAAATATTTTGTTGAGAGCCTGTTTCTGAGCTGCGAAAAATGCTATGTATTGTTGTTCTGGGCGCATAATTTTGAATTCATTCCTCTTTTAACCAGTCGTATCCTTTTTTCTCTAATTCAAGAGCCAGTTCAGCACCTCCCGATTTAACAATTTTTCCTTTGTAAAGAACATGTACGAAATCAGGTTTAATATAATCCAGAAGACGTTGGTAGTGTGTGATGACAATCGTGGCGTTGTCCGGGCATTTGAGTTTATTCACACCGTTTGCTACAACCCGCAGAGCGTCTATGTCCAGACCACTGTCCGTCTCGTCGAGGATCGACAGGGTCGGTTCCAATACCGACATTTGGAATATTTCGTTTTTTTTCTTTTCTCCTCCGGAAAAACCCTCATTCACAGAACGGTTAATCAGATTGGTATCCAATTCAACAATCGCTTGTTTTTCCCTCATCATTTTCAGAAATTCTCCGGCAGCAAGAGGTTCTAAACCTTTGTGTTTACGATGTTCATTAACCGCAGTGCGCATAAAATTGACCATGCTGACTCCCGGAATTTCGACCGGATACTGGAAACTAAGAAACAAGCCTTCACAGGATCTTTCTTCAGGAGATAGATCCAGCAGGTCTTTTCCCTGAAAATGAACCTCTCCTTCTGTAACTTCAAAAGCCGGATTTCCAACCAAAACAGCGGAAAGCGTACTTTTCCCGGATCCGTTCGGACCCATTATAGCGTGAATTTCTCCCGCATTAACCTGAAGATCAATGCCTTTCAATATCTCTTTCCCATTGATGGAAGCGTGTAAATTCTTTATGTTTAGCATATCTTTCATTTTATCCTACACTCCCTTCCAAACTGATCTGCAGTAGTTTTTGTGCTTCTACGGCAAATTCCATCGGGAGTTTATTTAATACTTCTTTTGCGTAACCATTGATAATTAAGCCGACAGCATCTTCCGTTGCAATTCCGCGCTGGTTGCAATAAAAGATCTGTTCTTCACTGATCTTTGAGGTTGTTGCTTCATGTTCAACAGTTGCCGTTTCGTTGTGAATGTCCATATAAGGAAATGTATGCGCCCCACATTTATCACTTAATAGCAGGCTGTCGCACTGAGAGTGATTCCGTGCGTTTTCGGCGCCTTTCACAACTTTAACCAGTCCACGGTAGCTGTTTTGGCTTACACCGGCCGAAATTCCCTTGGAAACGATCCGGCTCTTGGTATTTTTCCCGATGTGGATCATTTTTGTCCCGGTATCAGCCTGTTGATGATGGTTGGTGACTGCAACGGAATAGAATTCACCAGCAGAGTTGTCTCCCGACAAAATGCAACTGGGGTATTTCCATGTAATTGCAGAGCCGGTTTCAACCTGTGTCCAGGAAATTTTAGAGTTCCGGCCTTTACAAATACCTCGTTTGGTTACGAAGTTGTAAATTCCCCCTTTCCCTTCTTTGTCTCCGGGATACCAGTTTTGAACAGTAGAATATTTTACTTCTGCATTTTCCATCGTTATGATTTCAACGATGGCAGCATGGAGTTGGTTTTCATCGCGCATCGGCGCCGTACAGCCCTCAAGATAGCTAACGTACGAATCGTCGTCGGCAACGATCAATGTGCGTTCAAATTGTCCGGTATTGAGGGCGTTGATGCGGAAATAGGTGGATAATTCCATTGGACAACGTACTCCTTTGGGAATATATACAAACGAACCATCACTGAAAACGGCCGAATTAAGGGCTGCAAAGAAATTATCACGATAAGAAACAACACTCCCCATATATTTTCTGACAAGGTCGGGATGTTCTTTAACTGCTTCGCTGAACGAACAGAAAATAACACCTTTTTCAGCCAGAACCTCTTTGTATGTGGTTTTTACCGAAACACTATCCATTACGGCGTCGACAGCCATTCCGGATAATAACTTCTGCTCATGGAGAGGGATACCGAGTTTATCGAAAGTTTTTAATAATTCAGGATCTACCTCATCCGGACTTTGGTGGCCTTCTTTTTTCTTTGGAGCGGCATAATATATAATATCCTGATAATCAATTTCAGGAATATTCAAATGAGGCCAATGCGGCATAGACATTTCTTTCCACGCTTCGAATGCTTTCAAACGGAACTCCAACATCCATTCCGGTTCTTCCTTTTTCCTGGAAATAGTCCGGACGATGTCTTCATTAAGCCCTTTCGGAACGTAATCCGTCTCAACATCAGTGACAAAACCGTATTTGTATTCCCGGTTTTTCAGTTCATCAAATATATCATTTTGATTGTCTTCCATTCAGGTAATTTTTGATGTATGGATACAAAGTAGGCACCACACCGTTGACTTTGCTAAATAGAACGGATTCTTTCCGGGCTTGTTTCGTGATCAGCTTATAATTTGGATCGAATACCGTCAGTAGGTTGAATGTCAAACTCAAAGCGAGTATCCACATCAGTGCACCGAAGAATCCTCCTAATATATGATTCAATGTTTTTGCCGGTGTGACCTTGATCGCAATGTTTACCAATTTCCCTATTCCGTAAATAATGAGAACGATAAGAGCAAAAGCCAACAGGTAACAAATACCGGTAATTATAAATTCCGGCATGGAACCGGCTACAGCCGGTTGATCCGATAAAAAATCCCGGACGGGTTTAGCAAAGACACCGGCGAACAGGATCGCAATTATGAGAGCCAGAAGTGAAACGACCTGTTTGATGATCCCATCAAACAGGCCTTTTATCAACCCGATTGCTATACAGACAATTATGACTATATCCAGCCAATTCATCATGTTTACAAAGTTTTCTTCACTTCAACTTCCTCAAATGCTTCAACAATATCGCCAATTTTAATATCATTGAAATTATTGATGTTTAATCCACATTCGTAACCGGCTGCAACTTCTCTGACATCTTCTTTGAAACGTTTCAAAGAACCGAGTTCTCCGGAATAAATTACGATACCATCACGTATAAGGCGGATCTTATTGCCTCGTTTGATTTTT
The DNA here is from genome assembly GCA_031267385.1 of Dysgonamonadaceae bacterium. Classification (GTDB taxonomy): domain Bacteria; phylum Bacteroidota; class Bacteroidia; order Bacteroidales; family Azobacteroidaceae; genus BNXB01. The sequence goes on from JAIRZF010000011.1 coordinate 22,725, forward strand.
CCTTCCTTAACCATACAACCGGCAACAGTTCCGACTTTCGTGATTTTGAAAACTTCGCGAATTTCAACCATTGCGGTGATCTCTTCCTTGATTTCGGGAGAAAGCATCCCTTCCATAGCAGCTTTGACTTCTCCTATAGCATCGTAAATGATAGAATACAGGCGGATGTCAACGCCATCTTTTTCAGCAGCTCTACGTGCAGGTTGGGACGGACGTACCTGGAATCCGATGATAATCGCATCTGAAGCAGCGGAAAGGACAACATCCGATTCGGAAATTTGTCCTACGCCTTTATGTATTACATTTACTTGGATTTGTTCGGTAGAAAGACGGATCAAAGAGTCGGACAAAGCCTCAACAGAACCATCCACGTCCCCTTTGACGATGACGTTCAATTGTTGGAAATTACCGATTGCGATCCGGCGTCCGATATCGTCCAAAGTAAGTAGTTTTTGGGTTCTCAAACCTTGTTCCCGTTGAAGTTGTTCCCGTTTGTTCGCAATTTCGCGCGCTTCCTGTTCCGTTTCCAGCACGTGGAAAGCGTCACCGGCAGTCGGAGCCCCATTCAAACCAAGTATCAATACGGGTTCTGAAGGTCCGGCCTCTGTGACTTTTTGATTACGTTCGTTAAACATTGCTTTTATACGGCCGAAATTTGTTCCGGCAAGGACAACATCACCCATCTTGAGTGTCCCGTTTTGCACGAGTACGGTAACAACATAACCGCGACCCTTATCAAGAGAGGATTCGATGACGGAACCGATAGCGCGCCTGTTAGGATTTGCTTTAAGATCAAGCAGTTCAGCTTCCAGGAGTACTTTCTCAAGCAATTCCCGGACGCCAAGCCCTTGTTTGGCCGAAATATCCTGCGATTGGTATTTCCCACCCCAGTCTTCTACCAGATAATTCATTCCGGCAAGAGTCTCTTTTATTTTTTCAGGATTAGCTCCCGGCTTATCGACTTTGTTTATGGCAAAAACCATGGGAACACCGGCAGCAGAAGCGTGATTGATTGCTTCGATCGTTTGAGGCATCACATTATCGTCCGCAGCAACAATGATAATGGCAATATCCGTTACGCTGGCTCCACGGGCGCGCATGGCGGTAAATGCTTCATGTCCCGGAGTATCCAGGAATGTGATGAGTTTTCTATCAGAAAGTTCGACGTTGTATGCTCCGATGTGCTGGGTGATCCCTCCGGCTTCACCCGCAATAACGTTCGTTTTACGGATACTGTCCAGAAGAGAAGTCTTACCGTGGTCTACGTGTCCCATTACGGTAACGATCGGTGGACGTGGCAACAAATCTTCGTCAGAGTCTTCTTCGTCGGAAATGGCCTCAACAACTTCTGCGCTGACATATTCGGTCTTGAATCCGAATTCTTCCGCAACGATATTAATCGTTTCGGCGTCCAGGCGTTGATTAATGGAAACCATGAGACCAATACTCATGCAGGTAGAAATGATCTGGACAACCGGAACATTCATCATATTGGCTAAGTCGTTAGCCGTTACAAATTCCGTCAACTTGATCGTTCTGCTTTTCATTTCTTCCATTTCATCCATTTCGCTCTGACGTTGAGAAATGGCGTCCCGTTTTTCACGACGGTATTTTGCTCCTTTTTTCTGTCCTTTGTTCGTCAGACGAGCGAGGGTTTCTTTGATTTGCTTTTGTACATCTTCCTCGCTGACCTCAGTCTTATTGGGTTTACGAAGTTTCAGGCGGGAATTATCATTTTTCCCTGCCGTAGCTCCTTTTTCAATGTCTACTTTTTCCCGTTTAATACGGTTCCTTTTCTTCTTTTTGGCATCCTCATAACCGGGATCAGTCTTTTTCAAAAGAGATGGTTTCTCTTTTTTAGTTTCCTTCTCGTCTTCCTGAGCTGCTTTTTTAATATCGACTACCGTTACTTTCTTTTCTTTTTCCGCCCGTTCTTTTCTTTTTTCCTCTTTGGATTTCTTTTTCGGACGGGTAGACTGGTTGATTGACGAAAGGTCAATCATTCCGGTAACTTTGATATTTGATTCGAATTTCGGTTTATTCAGGCGGAAAACCTCATCTTCGGTTCCTTCTGTTACAATGGTTTCAGAATCTTCTTCATTTTCAACGGAATCAACGGAATCGTCGCCATATTCCTCTGTTTCTTCGTCGAAATCTTCCTCTTCCTCTTCTTCCTCTCCTGCCTCTACCTCTTCTTCTAAATTTTCATCTTCATTTGGATCAAAGTTGTCACCGGAAATGTTTTCTACCTGTTCTTTAGGCGCTTCTTCTGCGATGACAGGATTTTCTTCCGGTTCTACTTCGGGGACAGGGATTTGTTCTTCTTCAACAGGAGCGCTGATTTCCTCCTCTTCGTGAGGAATGACCTCTGTTGCAGTTTTTTTCGCGTGTAAGTTATCAAGATCAATTTTCCCTTTAGTTATAAACCTGGGTTTGAATTCTTCCGGAATTTCGGTCTTGATCTCTTCTATTTTTTTCTCGCTGTACCCTTCAACGACGACAGTCTCTTTCTTTTCTTTATGATGACGCTCCTGACTGAATTTTTCGGATTCGATTTTCAGGCTTTTGTCTTTGTTGAATTCTTTCACCAGTAACTCATATTCCGTATCCCCAATTTTTGTATTGGGGTTGGCTTCAATAGCAAACCCTTTTTTGTGAAGGAATTCCACAACCGTGGTTAACCCGACATTCAAATCTCTTGTTACTTTTATTAATCTTATGGCCATATATTTTTTTTCAGCGTACTTACTTATTCATCTTCAAATTCAGCCTTGAGGATTCCCAAAATTTCATCAACAGTATTTTCCTCTAAATCAGCTTTCTCGATAATTTCCTCACGACTTAATGCAAGCACATTTTTCGCGGTGTAACATCCTATATTTTTCAGGACTTCGATTACCCAGCTTTCGATTTCATCGCTGAATTCATCCAGATAGATATCTTCTCCGTCAACATCGATATCCCGGAACACGTCGATAATGTATTCCGTCAACATACTGGCAAGTTTGATATTCAAACCTCCTTTACCGATAGCCAGAGAGACTTCTTCGGGACGCAAAAATACTTCTGCTCTCTTTTCTGTTTCATGAATCTTTATCGAAGAAATTTTTGCCGGGCTGAGTGCACGCTGTATGAACAGCGCCGTGTTATTCGTATAATTAATGACATCAATATTTTCGTTTCTAAGCTCGCGTACAATTCCGTGGATGCGGGCGCCTTTCATTCCGACACAGGCGCCTACCGGATCAATGCGGTCATCGTATGATTCAACTGCAACTTTTGCCCTTTCTCCCGGGATGCGGGCAATCCGTTTGATAGTGATCAGTCCGTCATGTATTTCAGGTACTTCCAATTCAAACAGGCGTTGCATGAAAAGGTTTGACGTACGGGAAAGGACAATTCTCGGATTGTTATTCTGATTGTCCACTTTTACGACGACAGCACGGGCAGTTTCATTTTTGCGGAAAAAGTCTCCAGGGATCTGTTCCGTTTTCGGCAGGATCAGTTCATTTTCTTCATCATCCAGCAACAGAATTTCTTTCTTCCAGATTTGATAGACTTCTGCGGCAGCGATCTGACCTACACGATCTTTGTATTTGTTGTACAAATTGTCCTTTTGAAGTTCCAGAATTTTGGAGGCAAGAGCCTGGCGCAAATTCAATACGGCACGGCGACCGAATCCTGCAAAATTTACTTCGTCCGTAATTTCTTCTCCAATTTCATAATCTTCATCTATTTTACGGGCTTCAGTTAATGAAATCTGCAAGTTAGGATCTTCCAGTTCGTCATCAGCAACTACCTCACGGTTTCTCCAGATTTCAAAGTCTCCTTTGTCCGGGTTGATAATGATGTCATAATTTTCGTCTGAACCGAACATTTTACTGATTACGTTTCTGAATGCTTCTTCCAGAACACTGATCAGTGTCGTGCGGTCAATGTTTTTTAATTCCTTAAATTCGGCAAACGTATCGATCATACTAACCGTTTCTTGTTTCTTCGCCATAAGTTTTTACTTGAATCTGATTGAATATTTTGTGTACTTAATTTCTTCGTATCTGAAAGGTAGATCTTCTTCAATCGTAACCTTCCTTTTAGAACCTTCCGGTTTGACTTGTTTTTCTATCGTCAGAATAATGCCGTTCTCATCTGCATTTTTCAAAATTCCCGTCAGCTTTTTCCCGGCTTTAGTCAGAACTTCCACTTCATTGCCGATATTCTTGATATATTGGCGTAAAATTTTGAAAGGTTGGGAAATGCCTGCCGAACCGACTTCCAACTCATAATCTTCAACATCCCGGTCCTGTTTTGACTCGATGTATTTTGTCAGGGCAACACAATCGTCAATGGAAATGCCATTATCGTGATCTATTTCAACAGCAATGATATTTCCGGGCTTGACGTCAACAGCAACCAAAAAGATATCGGATCCTTTCAGGTATTCGTCTACAAGTTGCCACACAATATTTTTATCTATCATTTTATTGATCTTACAGAATGAAAGAAGGGGACTAACCGCCCCCTCCTCCTTATAATTCGGATGCAAAATTACGAAAAATTATTCTATCTTCCAAATTATCAATTTGTTTTCAAACCTATTGTAGTTAAAATAGTATAATTAAAGTTAATTATGATCAATAAATAGCGCCATTTCTTTCCGTTTGAAGCTTCATATTTTTAAAAGTAAATGAAATGATGCCGTATAAATTTATTTTATTGCTATATTTGCAACCGTTCTTTTTATCATTATAATTATTCCATAACTATATTTCATGAAGAAATTATTTCTATTCCCACTGTTGATGATGACAGTGATTGCGTGTTCCCAGTCCCATTCGGAAAAATTCTGTCCTACTTACGAAGAACTTCCTGATCCTCACAAGTCGGGATCGGGCTGGGAGAACATAAAACCGGATCTGAATTATTCATTTGGCAGCATTGATGAGAGGTATGCAAAGCATGTCGCTCCGGAATTCAAAGAAAACCGGAAGTATTGGGAAGGTGTTGCCTGGAAGGGGGAACGCATTTCTTCACAATTGATATTGTGGACTACGGAAGACGTAAAACAGGTGGAATTTGAAGTTTCCGGACTGAAATCAGGGAAAAACCTGATACCGGATTCTTGTATCCAGCCTCATTTTGTGCGCTATACGATGACGGATGAATTCGGTAAGGGATGCGGATATCGTAAACCTGAGAATTTTGCAGCTTCTCTTTCCGCTGATGTTCTCGATAACATCGAATGTATGGATATGGAAGCGAATTCGGTTCGTCCCGTCTGGATTACGATTGATATCCCCAGGGATATTGAAGCCGGTATTTATAAGGGAAAAGTTACGCTGTTTGCCAAAATAGGCGGAAAATCATGGAAGAAAGATCTGAATTTACAGGTTGAAGTACTCAATAAAACCCTGACTTCATCTTCCGAGTGGCCTTTTTATCTGGATTTGTGGCAACATCCTGCTTCAATCGCCAGGTGGCATAATGTGCCTTTATGGAGTGATGAACATTTTAATTTGTTACGTCCTTTGATGAAGCGACTTGCCGGCGCCGGCCAAAAAGTGATCACAACAAATTTGAATAAAGATCCCTGGAACGGTCAATGTTATGATCGTTATGGAGACATGATTATGTGGACTAAAAAAACCGGTGGAACATGGTCATACAATTATACCGCATTTGATAAATGGGTCAATATGATGATGGAAGTAGGTATAAATAAAGTGATTAATTGTTATTCGATGGTACCGTGGAACAATGAATTGCATTATTGGGATGAAGCTAAAAATGGTACTGTCACGGTTCAGGCTATCCCCGGCACACCAATTTTTGAAGCAATATGGCTTCCATTCCTGTCAGATTTTAAGGAACATTTGAAAGCGAAATCCTGGATTGATATTACCAATATTGCAATGGATGAACGTGATCCCAAAACGATGAAAGTTGTCATCGGTTTTTTACAAAAGAATGCCCCCGAATTGGGAATTGCTCTTGCAGACAATCACAAGAGTTATAAAGAATATCCTTTCCTGAAAGATATCAGTATCGCTCATGGAGCGACAGTAGAGCCCGAAGATATGAAATATCGTAAAGAAAATGGCTTGATAACGACGTATTATGTCTGTTGCAGCGATAAATTTCCCAATGCTTTTACTTTCTCGGCTCCGGCGGAATCCGCTTTTGCTATCTGGTTTGCAGCCGCTTCCGGTTTTGACGGATTCTTGCGTTGGGCTTACAACTCCTGGGTTGAAAACCCGTTGCTGGATAGCCGGTTCAGGACCTGGCCTGCGGGAGATACCAACATTGTATACCCGGAAAACAGAAGTTCTATCCGTTTCGAGAGGTTGATGCAAGGTGTGCAGGATGTAGAGAAGTTACGGATTTTACGTGAAGAATTATCCGGATCAAATGATAACATGAATAAAGCTAAATTGGATAAAATAGACGATTTATTGCAGCGAATAAGTAAACTTCCGGAACCGGAAGAGCCTTGTAATAAGTTAGTTGAACGTGCCAGTAAGTTGATGAATGATTTAGTAAGGTAAAACAGAAACAATTGATCCCGTGAAAATTAAATTAAATTTTTTACGGGATTAATCGTTTTTTTAATCGTTTTTTTAACCGGATCCTCTTTTATTTGCAAAATAACCATGAAAATACAAATTAAAGATGAACCGATTTTTTATGATCCTGCTTTTTATGAGTTGTTTGATGACTTCAACTCATGTTTCTTTTGCTGCCGGTAAATTGAAAGCCGGTACGGCAAAAATCAATATCACTCCGCTAAATCCGAAATATCCCGTGCATGATTCATTGTATGCCAGGAGTCTTATTTTGGAATTTGATGATGTTCGTATTGCCTTTGTTTCCGTGGATTTAGGCGGATATACCAACATTCCCTTGTCTGAAACACTGAAAAAACAATTCCGGTTAAAAGAAGTTTATTTCTGTCCTCAACACACACATTCTGCTGAGCGTGCACCCGATGAGTGGCTGGACAAGCAGATCATTGCCGTGATGGAACATGCTTCCGGGGAGATGTTCGAAACTACAGTATCCGGTGGTCACCGGTATTTTCCACAGTTAAGTTTCAACCGTTTGATTATTCGTGAAGATGGGCGTGCACGCGAATCCTGGTTGGGAGATGATCATTATCGTGCTGTTAATCCCGAACGTATTCCGCACGGACCGGTTGATCCTGCTGTGGGAATACTTAAATTTGAAGACAAAGAAGGCAGGATAAGAGCTGTTATCATGAATTATGCATGTCATCCGGATGTAGCTTGGAATAATTTTGAATTATCAGGTGATTATGTCGGTTATGCGACCAGATATACGGAAGAAGCTTTTGATAATACAATCAATTGCTTGTTTGTGCAGGGAGGTGGAGGAAATCAGGCGCCGCTTTTTAAAGATGGCGGACGCAAAAACCCGGATGATCCTCGGCCTTCAAATTACGACCTTATTGACCGTATGGGAAAATTACTTTCCATCGAAGCTGTGAAATTGACAAAAGAACTCTATCCTAATCCACATGACGAAGAAAATATCAAAGTCCGGTCCGATTCTTTATTTTTTATCGGAAGGGATGATAAGGAATTAAAGTACAATGTACATTTTTCAGTAATATCAATTAACAACAGGTATGTGATAGCTACTGTGCCCGGTGAACCTTTTATCAAATTTCAGATCGATTGGAAACGTGAATTTCAGCCTTATGGGCTTGTGCCGTTCTTATTCGGTTATACCTGGAATGGAGGTAAATGGCCTATATATCTTCCCGATATCCGGTCGGCTGCTTACGGAGGATACGGCGCCGATCATGGTCCCGGTCTGATAGAAATTGGCGCAGGAGAGAAAATAATGCTTAAACAACTGGAAAATTATTACCGTATGACGGGAACTTTCCGGAAAAATTAACAACTGAAAAATTAACAACTGTTTATGAAATCTATCGGTTACGTTTTAGTCCTTGTTTTATTATTGCAAGTCACGCTGTTGCCGGCGCAGAAAGAAGAATTGTTTCGAAATCAGGATGCTCCCGTGCATGATCGTATCATGGATTTATTGTCCCGGCTTTCGATTGAAGA
>JAIRZF010000021.1 GCA_031267385.1 Dysgonamonadaceae bacterium
GAAAAGGACAAGGGCTTGCAACGCTTATTAAAGCCCTCTGGGCTATGGCGAGAGCAAATCAATGATTTTCTATTGATATTGTTTCCCTATGGGAAACGCACAAACAACACAAACAACGCCTTTGCCCGGAGGGCATTAATATCAATAAAAAGAGAAGGAGATGAACATTACCCGCTTTTGCCCGGAGGGCATTAATATCAATAGAAGGCGTGTAGCGCAAGCACGATGATGATGTACGCCGCTCTGGATACTGTGTGCATGTTGTTCACGTGCGCTCACGCACATGCCTACAAAGATTTTGGGGCTACGTGCCTTGCCTGAACACGGATTTTACCGGTGAGCCTTAAAAGCGACTCCGAACCATGCAAATTTCAAAAACAATTATTATATTTGCATTGATAAAAATAAAACCTCATATGCTCCAATCCTGTCAAAAGGGAATTATCTTTGCGTATCGTATTTTTGTTTAACTCTTTACCTGCACAATAATGAATAAGTCTATATACTACTTGATTATACTCTTGCTTCAAGGAACTCTTGCTTTTGCTACACAGAAGCAGTCTGATTCTTTACTACTTGTATTGGATAAAACGATAAAAGAAAAGTCTCTGTATGCCGAAAAAAGAGAATACCGGATAGACAGTCTGAGAACACTGTTGAATGAGGAAGACAATCTTGAAAAACGATTCCATATTTATCAAAAATTGTATAAAGAATACCGGCATTACAACATGAATCTAGCACTGTCGGTCGCTGATAAGAGGTTTATTATTGCCGGGGAATTGCAGAACCAACAATATGTATATACAACTGAGATGAATGTCGCCGAAATATTGGGTGTCATGGGAATGTACAAGGAATCGCTTGATATTATCGACAATATAGACCGGCGAAAATTAGAGAAACAACAATGGTCGTATTATTTCCATCTTTACCATTCGTTATACTTGTTAATGTATGAAAACGCCTTATCTCAACGGGAGAAAAGCCATTACGACAAATTAGTCAGCCAGTATAAAGACTCTATACTACAAAATCTCGAAGTGAATACTTTAGATTATAATCTGGTTAAAAATGGGAAATTAATGGAACAGGGAAGATATGACGAAGCCTTGTTTCAACTGAACCAATGTTACAAAGAATATGGAAGCGATGAATCTTTACTTGGCACATTAGCATACGGATTGTCGGATATCTATGCCGAAAAAGGCGATACTGAACATGAAAAACAATATCTGGTAATATCGGCAATTGCCGATCTGAAGAAAGCTGTAAAGAGCCATATTGCACTCCGCAAATTAGCCATATTATTATACAAGGAAGGAGATATTAACAGAGCTTACAATTATATAAAATGCGCCATGGAAGATGCTGCTTTTTGCGGCGCCCGCTTCAGAGTACTGGAAATATCGGAAACTTTGCCTATTATTACCGCTGCATACGACAAGAAAATAAAACAAGAAAAGGAAAAACTGCTCAAATACCTGATCCTGATTTCTGTTCTTTCTTTTGTCCTGATAGTAAGTATTGTGTTTATATGGAGGCAACTAAAAAAACTTTCATCTGCAAAGAAATCCATTAAAAATATGTATGAAAATATGAAGTTGATGAATGGAGATCTGGATGAATTAAACAAAAAACTATCCGAGTCGAACCATGTCAAGGAAGAATACATTGGTTCAGTGTTCAATCTGTGTTCCACATACATTGATAAAATGGAGTCGTACAGGGTCAATCTGAATCGGAATCTGGTAGCAAACCGGATAGAAGAGGCCCGGAATATGACAGGTTCAACATTGATTCCCGACGAGTTGAAAGAGTTTTTCAGTCTTTTCGACGCCATTTTTCTAAATATCTACCCGAATTTTATAGACGAATTTAATTCTTTGTTGAAAGAAGAAGAAAAAATAATACCTAAAGCCGACGATATACTAACGCCCGAACTCCGGGTATTCGCCTTGATTCGCCTGGGCATTGCCGACAGTAGTAAGATTGCAAGCTTCCTACATTATTCGCCTCAAACCGTATATAACTACAAACTGAAAATCCGGAACAAACTTCTTGTTTCAAAAGATGAATTTTCCATCGCCATGCAACAAATAGGTAAATAAACTCTCCCCTGCCAAACAATCGAATCTACCTATTCTACATTCCGCCATATTTGCCAAGTTAAGCATTTACAATGAATTACGATTTTCAAAAGGCGGGTTCATGCCTACCTTATTAATCTACCTGCATGTACAACCAACCCAGGCAACCGCCTATTTTTGCGTAAACTTAAATTATGTACATATGAAATTACGATTTATTAAAATTCAAAAGCGAATGTTCTTTTTTGCAATAGCCGGAATATTCAATTTTATTGTTATGAACGCCCAATCCGAAAAAAATATTCCGGTTGGCGGACTTGTAAAAGATCCCGATGGAGAGCCTCTTACAGGGGCATCTATTGTTGTGAAAGGTACAAATAATGGTACGGCAACCGATATAAACGGTAACTTTCAATTAAGCGCACCTGAAAACGGAATTCTGATCATTTCGTTCTTGGGCTTTATACCTCAGGAGATTGCTGTAAATTCAAAAACGCATATTGATGTAATTCTGAAAGAAGATCTACAATTGTTGGATGAGATTGTTGTTATTGGTTACGGACAAGTTAAAAAAGGCGATATTACAGGCTCCCTATCCACTATCAAGCCGGACGAACTGAACAAAGGGATGCAAGTAACCGCACAAGACGCCTTAGTCGGTAAAGTTGCAGGGGTAAATATTGTTCCCGGTAACGGATCGCCAGGCAGTACGGGAACGATTCGTATTCGTATGGGGGCTTCGCTTTCCGCAACAAACGATCCGCTTATTGTGATTGACGGGATTCCTGTTTCCAACAGTGCACCGCTCAGTTCAATCAATCCGAACGATATTGAAACATTTACTGTCCTTAAAGACGCTTCGGCAACTGCTATTTACGGTTCTCGCGCATCCAACGGCGTGGTGATAATCACTACCAAAAAAGGAAGTTTAACAGCCTCAAAACCGCGTATCAATTATTCATCAGACTATACGGTAACACAGTTGCCAGATTATTACGATGTATTGTCTGCCGACGAATACCGGAAAGCTTTTGCCGAAAAAGCCAATATTCCGGAAGGATTCGAATTGGGCGCAGCTTCCACCGACTGGCAAAAAGAAATTTTTCGTACAGGACTGGGAATGAATCATAATTTGTCCGTATCCGGTAATACCAAAAATATTCCATACCGTGTTTCGGTAGGATACCTAAACCAGAATGGTACGTTAAAATCTAATAATTATCAACGTTTTAACGGCGATATAGCTTTATCTCCTCAATTTTTCGACAAGCATTTAACTCTTGATATCAGCGTGAAAGGTATTATAGAACGTAGTCATCCCGCTTCTACCGGTGATATTGGTGCGGCAACTTTTTTTGACCCGACCCGCCCTATATATCAAACCTATCCTGATGATATGGGACTTGGTTACTATATGTGGATGAATGGAGACAACCCTGTCACGCTTGCAGCAACCAATCCTGTGTCAGATCTGGTACTGACAGATAAATTAGATGTTACAAAACGTTCCATAGGTAATTTTACATTCGGCTATAAAGTACACGGACTGGAAGATTTGAGCCTGAAAGTCAGTTTAGGCTATGACATTCGCAACAACCGTTACGATGAAAGCATTCCCGATAAAGCGCCGTCTATGTACACAGGCAACAGAAATGACGGACGCGGCAAAGTCTATTGGTCGGAAAGCGATAATAAGAATTATTTGTTTAACGCAGTGGCTAATTATGTCAAAGATATTAACGATAAGAACCATATCAATCTGATGGCGGGTTACGAATGGCAACGTTTCTGGTATCGCAATGAATCGGAAACAATCGTCAAAGATGTGACGGATAATTCCGTGCCGGATGAAGATCACCTGTATTTACTTTCTTTCTTCGGACGTTTAAACTATTCTTTTGCGCAAAAACTGTTATTGACGGCGACATTGAGAGCGGATGCCACATCCCGTTTCGCACCTCAAAATCATTGGGGATATTTTCCGTCGGCAGCTTTAGCTTACCGCTTAAAGGAAGAAAAATTCTTTGACAACATAAGCGCTTTATCCGACTTGAAAATTCGTTTAAGCTACGGACAAACAGGGCAGCAAGATATCGGAGGTTATCATCCGTATCTGGGAACTTACACTATTTCAACTAATGATGCACGTTATCAGTTTGGTAATGAATGGGTCAACATGTATCGCCCCAATGGATACGATCCTGATATTAAATGGGAAACGACAACTACCTATAACATCGGTATTGATTACGGCTTTCTAAATAACCGTATTGCAGGAACAGTCGATGTTTTCAAACGGTACACCACCGATTTGCTGAACGATATATTTGTTCCCGCAGGAAGCAATTTCACAAATAGTTTTGCAACCAATATAGGTAATATGGAAGGAAACGGTGTTGAATTGGGTTTGAATCTTGTACCAGTTAAAACCTCAGATTGGGAATGGTCACTCAATGGCAACTTTACCTACAGTGTATCAAAAATTACAAAATTGAACACTATAGATACTGAAAACAGTTGGGTAAATGCCGGTGGCGTTAGCCGTAACAACCTTCAGATACATAAAGTAGGCGAATTACCGAATACATTCTTTTTGCTCAAGCAAGCGTATGGCGACGATGGTAAGCCTCTGGAAGGAAAATATATTGATCCCAACGGCGATATAACCACTGTGAATAGCGACGCCAACAAATATATTACAGGAAAAAGTTCGAGAGCGCCGTATTATTATGGTCTATCTACACGCCTGATGTACAAGCAATGGGATTTCGGAATAAACGGGCATGGCAGTTTCGGCAACTATGTGTTCAATTATCAGGAAGCCAAGCAATCATTAAACCAGTTAGTCGATGCTCAGAAAGTATCAAGCAACATATCGAAGACAGCCATGGAAAGAGGATTTACCCAGGAACAAATATTTTCGGATTACTTTCTGGAGAGCGGTGCTTTTTTCAAAATCGACAATATAACGCTCGGATATACTTTCAATAAATTGTGGAACGCATCCAATTCATTACGATTGGCTCTCAGCGCACAAAATATAGCTACGATAACCAAATATTCGGGTGTTGACCCCGAAATATACAGCGGCATTGATAATTCCATTTATCAACGTCCGAGAATTTACACGCTTTCCCTTAAATTAAATTTTTAATACTACAATCATGAAAATAAAATCAATTATATTATCATTGGTAGTCGCTTCTACTCTTGTTCTGTGCAATTCTTGCCTGGACGACCTGAATACAATGCCGCTGAATGAAAACGTATTGACAAGCGATAAAGTCTATATTTCCGCAGCGGCTTACAAAGGCATTTTGGCAAAATGCTACGGTTCTCTGATTAATAATGCGCAACAAGGCGCCGACAGCGATGGCGATTTGAACGGTATGGATACCGGATACAGCGGTTATACACGGGCGGTGTTTTATCTGCAGAATTGCACGACAGATGAAATAGCCCTTCATTCGGGAAGTTCGCAAGGAAGTAGAGACCTCTTATTCCTGTGCTGGCATCCGGGTACTCAAATTACCCGTTATTCTTATTATCGCTTGTATATGACCATCAATTACTGCAATGAATTTTTACGGGAATCTACCGATGAAAAACTTAAAGACAGAGGTTTATATGAAGAAATGAAAAATGAAACGCCTTATTATCGGGCGGAAGTTCGCTTTATTCGCGCTTATTGTTACAGTATGCTCTGCGACTTATTCGGATCAGGCCCTTATGTTGACGAAACAATGATGCCGGGAACAATACCAAGCCAAAAATCGCGCGAAGAGATTTACAACTATGCTGTTGCAGAGGTGGAAGCGGTTGCAACGATACTGAAAACACCGGGCGAAAATGAGTACGGGCGCGTTGATCAGGTATCGGCGTGGTTCTTGCTATCGCGCATTTATTTAAATGCTCAATCCTGGGTTGGTAAAAATGAGTACGAAAATGCTTACAAGTATGCAAAAAAAGTGATTGATTGCGGCAAGTATCCATTAGCATCCGATTATCGTCATATTTTTCTGGCAGACAACCATACTTGCAGGGAAATTATCTGGTCAATGCCACAGGATGCCGAAAATACGCCCAATAGCGCCGGAACAAATTTCCTGATAAAAGCGCTATCCGATGGAAAAATGAGCGCTTATACGGGAATGACGGATTCGTGGGGAAATGCGCGGCTTAAAACGCAACTCGTCGATAAATTTGATTTGGACGATCAGGTTTTTGATGAAAATGACCCTTGGGGCGACAATAAAAAAGATAAACGCGCTCAGTTTTACACGGCCGGACATACCAAAGATACATGGGTGGACGGTAAAGATTTTCAAAACGACTTCAATAACGGTTATGTTACTCTGAAATGGCGGAATATGACTAAAGACCGGAATGCCCTAGCTCCCGGTGGAATAAAATATGTATCTATCGACTTCCCGATGTTTCGCACGGCAGACGCTTATTTGATGGCTGCCGAAGCCATACTGCGCGGAGCGAACGGGAGCCGCGCCGAAGCGTTGAATTACGTAAATGAAGTACGGGACAGAGCTTATCTGTCCGGAACTTACGGCGATGGAATTTCAGGACGTATCGCAGATACACAATTAACGCTCGATTTCATATTGGACGAACGGGCAAGGGAACTGCATACCGAGTTGATACGCCGTACCGATCTTATCCGTTTCGGCAAGTTTACCAAAGGTTATGACTGGGACTGGAAAGGTAGCGATGGAAAAGCAGGCAACTACATCGGTAAAGATGTAGATGACAGGTACAAACTGTATCCTATCCCGCAGGAAGAATTTACCGTAAATCCATATCTGACACAAAATCAGGATTTTCAATAATTCATCAGATGTTGAATAAAATTGATTCTTAAAATGGGTATATCGGTTTGTATAAACAAGTATTGTCTTGCTTTGTTTTTCCTTTTTGCTCTTAATCTGGTCGGTATGGGGCAAACATCCATGCAAGAGATATTTAATGATCCGGAAAAATCCGGTGGAGTGAATTATGCCTATCCGTTTCATAATATTACCGCAAAAACACCTATTCCAAAAGGATACAAACCATTTTATATAAGCCATTTCGGTCGTCATGGTTCCCGTTACCTCACGGACGACAACGAATATACATATTTGTTGGATGTGTTTTATAAAGCAGATTCCTGTGATGCATTGACTGAATTGGGGGAAAATGTGTACGAACGGTTAAAAACGATATGTGGAGAAGCGAAAGAACACGCCGGTGAATTGACGCCGTTGGGAATATGCCAGCAAAAAAATATTGCGGAAAGGATGTATAAACTATATCCTGACATTTTTAGCGGCAATGCGCATATATCGGCAGTTTCAACAACTGTAGGACGTTGTATCCGGAGTATGGAAATCCTATGTCAACGCCTGACAGAGCTAAATCCTGATTTATCCGTTTCTCAGGATGCAAGCCCCCGGCACATGGATTATTTGAATTTTCATACAAAGCAGGCAGTACAGTTTCGATACGCTCCCGGTACCTGGAAAGAAAAGTACAATGAATTTGAAAAAAACCATGTTTATCCGGACAGGCTGATAAAAAGCCTGTTCCGTGATAACGATGGTTTTCACAGGGAGATAAATCCCGATTCATTGATGTGGAAATTGTACGACATTGCAAGCAGCGCCCAAAACATGCAAACAGACATCTCACTGTACGACTTATTTGAAAAAGAAGAACTTTTCGATTTATGGCAGTGTAAGAATTACAGTTTGTATGTTCAATATGCCAATGCCTCAGAAAATGGCGGAATTATGATGGAAAACGCAAAACCGCTTTTGAAAAATATAATCGAAAACGCAAATCATGTCATTGAAACCAAAAGCAACGGAACCTCCTTCCGTTTTGGCCACGATGGAAATATTATCCCTTTAGCCATGCTTTTGCACTTGCAAGACTGTTACAACAGTATTTCGGATTCATTGGAATTTTATAAAGTGTGGAGCGATTTCAAAGTCGCGCCTATGTCAGCCAACATACAGATTATATTTTTCAGGAAAGAAAATTCGGATGATATTCTTGTGAAATTCCTGCACAATGAGAATGAAATACTTGTTCCGCCGGTAAAAAGCGATTTGCTTCCTTATTATCATTGGAATGACGTCGCTGAATACTATGGTTCGTTGCTAGTAGATTTCCAGTATCATGATTAGAATATGGATAGCTATTTTATCATTAACAACAGCTTTACATGGATGCCATCCGGGCAACAAATCGCGCGCAAGCCTAACGTATAACGTAAAACGTACAACGTATAACGTAAAACTTTATTACCTTTGCATTCGAATTTCAGATGTTGAATTATGCCGTTGAATTTACCTCAAAATCTTCCTGCTATTGAACTTCTTAAGCGGGAAAATATATTTGTGATGGACTCCCTGCGAGCTTCCACCCAGGATATACGCCCGTTAAAAGTAGTGATCCTCAACCTTATGCCAATCAAAATCACAACAGAAACCGATTTTGTCAGGTTACTGTCGAACAGTCCTTTGCAGGTTGAGATTGATTTCCTGAAAATGAAATCGCATCAATCAAAAAACACTCCGGCTGAGCATCTGGCTGAATTTTACAAGAATTTCGATGATATAAAGGAGAATAACTACGATGGATTGATCGTTACCGGAGCCCCTGTCGAATTACTTGATTTTGAGGAAGTGACCTACTGGAAAGAATTAACCGGTATTTTCAACTGGGCACGCAAACATGTAACCTCAACTCTTTACATTTGCTGGGCTGCCCAAGCCGGGTTATACCATTTCCATGGAATACCCAAATACCCTCTCGACCGGAAAATGTTCGGAGTATTCAAACATTCTATCAATCAGCCTGCATGCGCTTTATTTCGCGGATTTGATGACGATTTCTATGTGCCTCACAGCAGACACACTGAAATCCGCAAAGAGGATATCCTCAAAGTTCCTGAAGTGTCATTACTCTCGGAATCGGAAGAGTCGGGTCCATACATCGCTATGTCTCGCGGAGGACGTGAATTTTTCGTTACCGGACATTCGGAATACGCCCCGGATACACTTCACAATGAATATATGCGAGATCTCAAAAGGGGACTGCCTATACAGATTCCTGAAAATTATTACCGGGAAAATGATCCGGAAAAGGGAATTTCCGTCCGTTGGAGAGGTCATTCCAACCTACTGTTCACCAACTGGTTAAATTATTTCGTCTATCAGGAAACGCCGTTCGACCCGAAAGAAATCGAAAAACTGGATGAATTGAGATGAAACACGCTCGCAAAATAGAACTCCTTGCACCGGCCAAAAATCTTGAATGTGGTATTGAAGCTATCAACCACGGAGCCGACGCCGTTTATATCGGAGCGCCAATGTTCAGCGCCAGGGCCGCCGCAGGTAACTCCGTCGAAGATGTCGGTAAGCTTTCCGTGTACGCACACAATTTCCATGCAAAAGTGTATGTTGCACTCAACACAATACTGGAAGATCCCCAACTTCCGGAAGCGGAAAAAATAATATGGAATATTTACAGGGCAGGCGCCGATGCATTGATCATTCAGGACATGGGAATCCTGAACCTGAACCTCCCTCCCGTCCCGATCCATGCAAGTACGCAATGCGACAACCGGACGCCTGAAAAAGTACGGTTTCTGGAAGAAGCCGGTTTCTCACAGATAGTCCTGGCCCGGGAATTATCACTGGAACAAATCAAAGCTATTTCCAAAAACACAAAAACGCCTTTGGAAGTATTTATTCATGGAGCTCTATGTGT
>JAIRZF010000031.1 GCA_031267385.1 Dysgonamonadaceae bacterium
AATCAACCAAACTCGGTAAGGTAAACTGAACATATCCGCCGCTTCGTCCTACTTCAATGGCACCGGCGTGGTTGAATGGAGTTCCGCCATCGCTTTCGGTATATTCCGGCGACCATTTAGTACGTTCGTCGGAAGATAATATTACAACATCTCCCTGCAAATCGGCGTGACGGTCTTCGTAAGAAACCGTAATCGGATACCAGTCGCCGGTCAATATTTTGGTGGGAATAACTCTTGTGATGGTTCCGCTCAATGTCAGTTCGCTCATGCCGCCTACGGTTCTGACGGTAAATGCGCCGTCGGCAGTGGGCGTTCCCGAAACAGTCAGGATATTTCCCGCTTCGGATGATTGCAATCCGGCAGGTAATCCGCTGACGGTAATACCGGTTGCGCCGCCTCCCCACTCAATGGTGATATTTTGAATGGCTGCGCCGATATTAACCGTTTGAGAAAGATTACCGGAAGTACAGGTCAACGTTCCGGGCGCTACGGTAGAAACCGTAATTGTTCCGCTTAAAGTTATCGTATTTTCACCGCCGACGTTTTTCACGGTATATGTTCCCGTAGCAGTCGGATTTCCGGAAACGGTTGCTGTTTTTGCGCTCGCATCTTTGGACTCCGAAAGGCCGGCAGGCAAGTTTTCAATAATGACATCGGTAGCGGCGGCTCCCCATTTATATACGATGGGTGTAATTGCCGTTCCGGTATAGACGGTCTGATTGGCATTTCCGGATGTCAGAGTCAAAGTAGCCTGAGTTGGATCACCCAATTCAAATGCGCCGAAATCGGCGGTTGTTCCACTATATGGAATCGTCACGTTTTCCAGTATCCGGTAATCCAAAGGCTGTTGAGCAGCCGGTAAGAAAGCCGCCGGAGTGAAATTATCAATAATCTGTCCTTTATCAATAAAGACGCTTCCTTCTTTTAGTTTGCCGAAATTGTTATCGGGCAGACTTCCGTCGGCTTGACGGTCGGCCAGGAAATCGGCTGAACTTAAACTCAAAAATTCGTTGGTATAATCTTTGGTAAGATTCGATTTGCTGGCTGCATCTTTAATCGGATTGCATCCGTCTAAAGTAGTCCAACTGTTGTACTCGGAGTTGGGCGAACTGGAAGAATTAAATTCATGAGTGGATTTTTCATTTTTAGTAGGTTTGAATCCGATGTTGTTTCTCAGATACATATCGCCATAATCGAAAGGCTGCGAGAAACGATAGTTAAATTCATTGAGAAAACTCAGGTTGTTGAAGAGATACATGGCTTCCTGTGCATTGTTTTGGTCGAAACCTTTGTGCAAGGATTCAAAAGAAATACAATTGCGTACAACGTGCGCCCCTACGGACTGACTGAAAGCGGCGCCTCCGGAGCTTCCTCCTCCTCCTAATTTAAATCCGTTTCCGTTTTTACCTTCACCGTTATCCGGTTTACGACCGGCGCGCCAGCTCCAGCAATTTTCAATCAGAATCGGATGATACACCATATATAAATCCCAATTATCATCGGAATTCATCCAGGCGCGGCAACCGTAAAATTCCGTTCCGGGTCCGGGAAACAGTTTGGCGGCAAAACCGTCGGCGTCGCCACCGTCGTCGCTACCACCACCATAGGCTTTGGAATCGTAGTTATACCACGAATCGCAATTAATAACCACATTGTAGCGGCAATATGTATAATTCGGATTATATTGCGGCGAACCGGAAATGGGAAACGATTTGGTTTCTTCATAATCAAAATCTTTATACATCCCGATTTGAAGCCCGGTGTCGTTATTGTTGTGGAACTTACAATTTTCGATAATATTGTAGCTTCCTTCCACTTTCATTCCATTATCCCATGCATTACACATTTCCAAATTTTTGAAATGCCAATAATTTCCCAAGTGGTTTACATAGATACAGCGCGACATTTTAAATTCCGATGTACTGGTCGGAGACATAGCGCTACCGTCAATAATTGCGGTTTCGCCCGGATAACCGAATAAACTGATCCGTGCATCCGCCGTTCCGGATTTATTGATGAGGATACGCTTCGTCGGCTTGTAAGTTCCACCGCGCACATAGATAAAATCGCCTGCGACGGCTACATCAATTCCTTTTTGGATGGTAGCAAAAGGAGCGTCAATTGTTCCTAAATTTGTATCGTCTCCGGTTGTGGAAACATAATAATTCGTTGCAAAAGAGGTCTGCCAACAAAATAGACAGAGTAAAAAGAGAAAAAATCTCACAAAAATGTGTTTCATAATGAAAATAAATTTAAGAATAAATAAATATTGCACAAATGTCGTAATAAAGAAAACAAAAAAACTCCTAATATTTCCCAAAATAGAGCGGTAAATGTATCATTTCTTTTTTAAAATATACGAAGCATGGGATTTCAACTTTATCTGTTCCAGAGGTTCTCAACTACCCCTGTACATACTGAAATTGTCGATATTTCCGTAAACAAGAATAAAAGCGAATGTTTTCTTAATTAATATGTAATGCTAAAATAATATCTGTTTCTTTATAAAAAGTTGATAAATTATGTTTAAAATTTTGACAGAAGTAGTGAGATTCTTTTGAAATAAAAAATTTCGACGCCCATAGATTCAAATGACTTTGTTGCAACGATAATCCGGCCGGTATTTTTCTTTTCCAAGGTTGATTTTCGTTTTGCCCTGCCGGAGCCTCCGTTTTTCATGAATGAATTTTCATTTGCCCAACTTACTGCGTCGGGAGGATGGTTGAATTTTCGTTTGCCCTCCCGACGCGGTAAGTTGGATGATCTGCCGACAATTTGCCCTACTTACCACGTCGTTTTTCATGGTTGAATTTTCATTTGCCCAACTTACCGCGTCGGGAGGATGATCGGCCGAACGGTTGGCCAACTTACCGCGTCGTTTTACCGACTTGCTCCCTATTCTCCTCCGT
>JAIRZF010000062.1 GCA_031267385.1 Dysgonamonadaceae bacterium
AAAGTCAGCTTCTTCGCCATCACTCCCGCTCCCGGAACGGGCGGAGCAGCCGGTATCGCGCCGGTCGGCTCCTACACCGGATACCCTTCCTTTACGATTACCCCGCCGGCAACGCCTGCCGATCAGAAGGATATTTGCGTGGCGGCGGCGATGAACCTCAACAAGGGATCCAACGACGGCAAAGTACTCCTCTCCTTCGATCATGCGATGGCTAAGATCTCCTTTTCGGCACGCTACACGGGTAGCTTGTCCGGCGGACAGTATGTAAAGGTCAAACAG
This sequence comes from Dysgonamonadaceae bacterium, assembly GCA_031267385.1. Lineage (GTDB taxonomy): Bacteria > Bacteroidota > Bacteroidia > Bacteroidales > Azobacteroidaceae > BNXB01. The sequence goes on from JAIRZF010000062.1 coordinate 280, forward strand.
ATATACCTCGATGGGGTGGCCGGTAGCGGAACGCTCAGTCTTACTTCTTCGGGGTTTAACTGGACGGCGGGCAGCAACCTTACGAACTACGTTCTTTCCGTGAGTAACGGCGCTCTGACGAACGCTTCGCTCACGACTACCGCCGGCCCGGTTTCCATCACCCCTCAGGGTACGCTGCTGCTCGTCCCGCAAACGCCGACGGCAAACACAAGGATACAACTGGTCGTCGCTTTCTTCAACGGCACAACCGAAAAAGAATACGAGGTCGACGCTATGCTCCCCTCAACACCTTGGGAAGCGGGAAAGCAGATTACCTACAGTTTAGAGATAAAATTAAGCAATGGATACATGTCTCTTGACGTCCCCGTCCCCAGCGCCATTATCTCTTCAGACTCAGACCCGGATCAAAACCAATGGAACTATTCTTACACCGAGCTCGTGAAAACCTTCTCCTGCAACCAAAGCGGATATTACCAGCTGGAAGCGTGGGGAGTGGCAGGCGATGCCGGAGCCGGAGGGTACGTGAAAGGAACTTTGTATCTGAAGGCCGGTCAGGAGATTTATGTGTATGTTGGTGGCAACAACGGCTGGAACGGCGGCATCGTCGGCGGCTTGGGCAGCAGCGGCGACGCAACGGATTTCAGGCTGGTAACCGGCGACTTAAACTCACGTATAATGGTAGCCGGCGGCGCCGGCGGCGACGATTTGGGTGTTAGTCCCAGTGGAGGAGCCGCCGGAGGATTGATCGGCTACGGCCCCGGAGGAGGAGGAGGAGGCGCTCAGACGGGAGCGGGAGGGGATGGAAGTTTTGGAAAGGGCGGCCTCGGTTCAGGGTTCGGCGGCGGCGCCGGCGGCTACTATGGCGGCGCCGGCGGCGACGGTGACTGTGGCAGCGGCGGTTCGTCATTTATCTCCGGGATGTCCGGCTGCGTAGCCATCAACCCCGCTTCAGCATCCGATCCGCGCGCACAGGACGCAATCGGAAATACCGCCGCGCTGAATTACAGCAGCATCCTCTTTGGTGCAAGCTCCACTTGGACGGACGGCTCCGAAATACTGTTCACCAACTGCTCCATGATCGACGGCGAGGGCTATGAATGGAACACGGGAGCAAAAGGCGCCGTCGCCACCGCGCCCGTCAGTCCCGGTAGCAGCGGCACGGGCTATGCCCGCATAACGCGTCTGGAATAATTAATAAAGAATTTCGCACCTATTATATATGTTTAACAATTATATGAAACTGTGTTTGTTATCAGCAGCGAGGGAACTTCTCCCTTGCTTACAAGGGAACCTCTTCCTTGTAAGCAAGGGAACCTCTCCTTTGCCGGCAAGGGAAGCACTCCCTTGCAAGCAAGGGAATCGCTCCCTCAACCTGCAAAAAACAGTTCCGGCGCTGGCGCTTATCCTGAGCGGATTATTTGCCGGAAATGTACAGGCGCAGAACGATACGCTGAAAAACGTCCTGGCCGTAAAAACCAACCTCCTCTACGACCTCGCCCTCACGCCGAACGTCGAACTCGAAGTCCCCATCGGCAACCGCTGGAGCATCAACGCCGGATTCATGCGCGGCTGGTGGCTCAAAAAAGACTGGTCGTTCTGCTGGCAAATCGAAGCCGCAGAACTCGAAACCCGCTATTGGCCGGGAAACAGGGAAAACAAACCTGCCCTCAACGGCTGGTTCCTCGGCGCATTTGCCGGAGGCGGATTCTACGATTTCCAACTCAAAAGCGATCACGGTACGCAAGGCGAATTCTACATCATGACCGGACTCAGCGCCGGATATACCCACCGCATCGGGCGCAGCCTGAACCTCGAATACGCCGTCGGCGCAGGATTTTTTACGATGGACTACCGGAAATACCAGGTGATGGAATCACACCACAACGACGCCATACAGCGCGACCTGATCAAATACGGTCCCGAAAAACGATACAGCGCACTGGTTCCACTCAAAATTAAAGTAGCGCTCTCCTGGACGTTGAACAAAAAAACAAAAAAGAAAGGAGGCCTGAAATGACTGTCAAATCCTGTCTCCTCCTGACCGTTTGTCTGGGTCTCTGGAGTTGCGACGACCGCCGCGACCTGATCGACCTCGGCGAAAACTGGGAAAAAACCCTGGCCGTCAAAGTGAAAATCGACTGGAGCAAGGCCGGTATCAACCCCGAAAATGCAAGTATCTGGTTCTTCAACGCATCCGACGGAACACCTGCCCTCGGCGGACAACCGGAACTGACCAACGACATGGATCTGACGGTCGACCTGCCGATCGGGCAGTACAGCATACTCGTCTTTAACGGCACGGTAAACGATCAGGACAACATCCGGTTCCGCGGCACAGACCGGTATCAGACATTTGAAGCGTACGCCTACAGCGAAACGCCCGCCGGAAACGCCGCTGCCCGGCTGCGAACAGACAAAGACGCAGACCTGCCGTTCATCACTCCGCCCAACGTGCTCGCCGTCGACCGCCTGGAACTGCTGGAAATTACCGGACGGATGATCGACCGGAAAGAAGAAACCGTCATCACTTTCACTCCCCGGCGACTGGTTGCGCAAATGGATATTACCATACATTTCCGCGGCCTGATCTACAGCGCCCCGGGAGGACACAGCGGCGTCGTCACCGGAATGGCAAACAGCGTATTCCTCGCATCCGGCAAGACCGGCAACGAGCGGGCAAGTCACGCATTTTCCCTGAACAACCGCACGTTTTATCCCGACAACCCAACCGACGGCTCCATGAGCCGGTCATTCCTCTGCTTCGGATTGCCGGGCATGATTTATTATCCTCCCCAATTCGGCGAAACAAATAACAGGCTGCTGCTCGACATCCTGCTGCGCAACGGCGAACATGCGGGCTACAGTTTTGACGTGACGGGCGGAATCGTCTGTTCCGGCTACAACGATGCGGTGACAGGATTGAATCTCCGGATAACAATGGGCGTAGGAGGTTTCCCGTTGCCCCTGGAAATGCAAGATCCCGTCACGCTGCCCGAAGTGCCCGAAGTGGACTTTTCCGGCGGCGGAGGCTTCGACCCGAATGTGAACAACTGGGGCGAAAATACCGACGTCCCAATTCCGGTAGACTAACAATAATGTACAATATAATAATATACAATCGACAACATAAAATGAAAAACAAGATGACTAAATGTACAGGTAAATTATGGATGATTGCTACGATTGCGGCAATGACCTTCGCTTCGTGCTCAAACGAAGAAGTGATTGATACGCCCGCAACGGGCGAAGAATTGGCGCTCAGCTTCGGGACTTACGTCGGAAATTCCACATTACGGGCGTCGGCAACGGATCTGCTCGCTCTAAAAGCCAGTGGCGCCGGATTCTATGTACTGGCATGGGAAACAGGCGCAACACTGTGGGCAAGCTATCCAGTTCCAGCAACCCCGAACTTTATGAACGACGTGAATGTATCGTGGAGCGGCAGTGCATGGAATTACTCTCCCGTGAAATACTGGCCCGGCAAAGACGGCTCAGGTAATTACGGGAAAGTCTCTTTCTTCGGCTATGCCCCGAAAACCAGTAGTGTAGCCGTAGCGGCATCTGGAGGCAGTGATCCTGAGATTACGTTCACCACTCCGGATTTAGCAGCCGACCAGATAGACCTTTTGGCGGATGTGCTGACCGACTTGACTTACAACACGAGCCCCATGAACCTCGGCAAGGTAAATTTCCAGTTCGAGCACCTCTTGTCGAAGATCGGATTCAACGCCAAACTGGCTGCCCAGTACACCGATGCAACAGTAACGGTTACCAAATTGGAAATCACATACGCTGCAAATAAGATCAAAAAAGATGGCATTTATGAGTTTCTGGCAGACAGCTGGACGCCGACGGGTTTGACTATGTCCGGTACTGATCCTGTATCGGGAGCAAGCGACATAAGCGTAACGCTCAACAACTCCTCTTCGCCCACTGCCTCAGCTATTGACAACGGAAACTACCTGATACTTCTGCCACAGGCGACTGCCGCAAACGATATAACTGCCGAATTGTCCTATACCGTAACGAACGGCGGCACTCCGAAAAACTATACCATTGAAGTGGGTCTACCGGCCGTAACCTGGCTTTCCGGCAAGCAATACACCTACACTTTCAACCTGACGCTGAACTCCGTTGTATTTGATCCGAATATTACAGTTGACAACTGGGATACCAGCCCCGGCACAATCAACGTACCGTAGAGAAGACCGTAAGACCGTAAGATGGTAAGATGGTAAGATGGTAAGATGGTAAGACCGTAAGAAAAGAGGAGATCCCCTTATCTTACGGTCTTCCTTTTTCTTACACGTCTTACGGTCTTACATGTCTTACGGTCTTACATGTCTTACGGTCTTCTTTTTCTTCCGGTTTTTCCTTGCAAATCTCAAATATAATCTCCAACTTTGCACGTCTAACAAGCGAATTGACAGTAGAATAACCGGTTTGTGTGACGTCGGGTCAGATAAACCGAAGAAATAAATAATAAATAATAAATAACAAATTATGAGTAATGCAATTGAAATCGAAAGCCGGAGAACCCTCTCCGACCGTATTGTAAAAAAAGGATCGAGAGCGTATATCTTAATCTGCACGCTAGTAGGAATTGGCCTGATGAGTGGCTGTGGCACGTTGCAACGGGTAGCCGGTGCAGCGCCAAACCTTACCGATGCAATCGGGATGTCCTTCGCAACGCCCGGTAGACAGATAGAAGCGAAGGTGACAAACATGGAATTCATCGAGAACGGCAAGTCGTTTACGATAGATATCCTGCTGACCAATCGCGGCGAAGACATTGAGACGTACATGTTAGATGCCAGGGGAGAGAGTATGGCCGTCGATAATCTGGGAACACAGGGACGTATCACCATTGCGTTCGGAAAGAACTCGGGTTTTGAATGGTGCAGCAGCAGTTTGCCCCGTAATACACCTGTGAAAGCAACGTTTACCGTCTCCGGATTCAGTTCCCGGGCAACCGCTCTTTCACTCGTCAGGGTTAACGCGAGTTGCGGTTACGCAAAATGTCCGGGCGCTACAGGCGATTTTATTCTCAGGAATATTCCGCTGCGTTGAGAGCTATGAAACGAATAATTTCTATCCTGGCTTTCCTATCCCATATCGCGGAAAGAAGTCGATACCTCGCGTTTCGGAATGTAATTTTTATTAGTACCTTTGGGGCATTAATACGAACATGAATGAGTGCAATTGACTACGATTTGACTACGATAAAAGGGATTCTATTCGACGTCGACGGAGTGCTTTCAACCGAAGATATCCCGCTACACCCTTCAGGGGAACCCATGCGATGCATCAACACCAAAGACGGATATGCCATGCAGCTGGCTGCAAAAAAAGGCTTGCAACTGGCTATCATCACCGGAGGATATGCCGAAGCCATTCGCATCCGCTTTGAAAACCTTGGGTTTCAACACATCTATATGAAATCCAGGGTCAAGATGACCGATCTCGAAGACTTCATGAAGAAAACCGGGCTGAAACCCGAAGAACTGATCTATGCAGGCGATGATATCCCGGATTACGAAGTCATGGAAACAGTCGGATTGTCGGTCTGTCCCGCAGATGCAGTCCCGGAAATAAAAGCGATCTCCAAATACATCTCCCCCAAAGGAGGAGGCCACGGTGTTGGTCGCGACATCATTGAAAAAGTCCTGAAAGCCCAGGGAAAATGGATGAATGACGACGCTTTCGGCTGGTAATAATTTAATATTCGACACGATGCTTGACAACATATCAAAATATAATATTGTATTGGGTTCCAACTCCCCCCGTCGTAAAGAGTTGCTGTCCGGATTGGACATCCCGTTTGAAACCAACACGATCCCCGATGTAGATGAAATCTATCCGCCCGTCCTGTGGAAAGAAGAAATCCCGGTATACCTGTCAAAATTAAAAGCCGACGCCTACAAAGCAGGGATGGACGAGAAAACACTACTGATCACCGCGGATACAATCGTATGGCTGAAAGGGAAAGTTTACGGGAAACCGGTCGACGAAGAAGATGCAAAACGAATGTTGAGGGAACTCTCCGGGAAAACCCACGAAGTGATTACAGGCGTCTGTCTCACGACAAAAGAAAAACAGAAAACCTTCTTTGTCGTTTCCAAAGTCAAGTTCGCAACCCTGGAAGAAGACGAAATAGACTATTACATTTCCAAGTACAAACCTTACGATAAAGCCGGTTCCTATGGCGTTCAGGAATGGATCGGTTACGTTGGCGTCGAAACATTGGAAGGCTCGTTTTATAATGTCATGGGACTCCCCGTGAAAATGGTATATACGTACCTGAAAAATTGGGATCCGGAATAAAAACAAATTATGCACATATGAAAAAGAACTTATCTATCTCAATCATGATTGCTGCAACTCTACTGACCGCTTGCAACGGCACAACGGAAGACAAGAAACAAGACAATGTGATCATCGGAAAACCGACAATCCAGGTAAAAGACGGATTGATGACGCCCGAAATCCTCCATAGCTTCGGACAGGTTTCCGACGTACAAGTCTCTGCCGAACAGGGAAAAATCCTTTATGGCGTAAGTTATGCCGACATTTCCCTCAACAAAAGGAACAGGGAACTGTTTACGGTGAATCCCGATGGTACGGGAAATACGCAAATCACCACAACACCGAAAAGCGAAAGCAGCGCCCAATGGATCAAAAAAGGTTCCAGAATTGCGTTCCTCTATGAAGGACAACTCTGGGAAATGAACCCCGACGGCTCCCAAAGGATAAAAATCAGTACCGTCGAAAATGGGATCCAGGGTTTCAAATATTCTCCCGACGAAAGCAAAGTACTCTTCATCAGCGACGTTAAATCCGGTGAGCGTACCGCCGATAAATACCCCGATCTGGACAAAGCCACGGGACGCATCGTCGACGACCTGATGTATAAACACTGGGATGAATGGGTAGAAACAATCCCCCACCCTTTCATTTCCGATTACGACGGAAAATCACTGGCTAACGTGGTCGATATCCTCAAAAACGAACCGTACGAATCCCCCATGAAACCCATGGGAGGAATAGAACAACTGGATTGGAGTCCGGACAGCAAGACAATCGCCTACACCTGCCGCAAAAAAACCGGATTGGCATATACCCGCTCAACCAATTCCGATATATACCTATATAATATAGAGACCGGTGAAACTGAAAATATGACCGACGGAATGACGGGGTACGACCTCAACCCGAAATTCTCTCCCGACGGGAAATACATCGCCTGGCAAAGCATGGAACGCGACGGGTATGAATCGGACCTGAACCGTTTGTTTATCATGAACCTGGAGAGTGGAGCGAAAACATATCTCACTGAAAACTTTGATTATAATACCGACGATTTCTGCTGGGATCACGATACCAACCGCATCTTTATTGTCGCCTGCGTGAAAGGAACAACCCAGTTGCACGCCGTAAACACGGAAACAAAAGAAATTACTCCCTTAACGGAAGGACAACATGACTACGCGTCGATTGCCCTGGCCGGCGACAAACTGGTCGCCCTGAGACATGCGATGACTTATCCGAATGAGATTTTCTCAGTAGACATCAATACCGGGGAAGAGCAACAACTGACCACGGAAAATAAGGAGACGCTCGACCAAATCGAAATGGGGAAAGTGGAATCCCGCTGGATCAAGACGACAGACAACAAAGAAATGTTGACCTGGGTGGTCTATCCCCCGAAATTCGATCCCGGCAAAAAATATCCGGCGCTCCTATACTGTCAGGGAGGCCCGCAGAACACCGTCAGTCAATTCTGGTCGTACCGTTGGAACCTTCAAATGATGGCCGTTAACGGGTATATTGTCGTTGCTCCCAACCGCCGCGGAGTTCCGGGTTTCGGTCAGGAATGGAATGAACAAATCAGCGGCGACTACGGCGGACAAAACATGAAAGATTATTTATCCGCTATCGACGCCGTATCCAAAGAGCCTTTTGTGGATGAAACAAAATTAGGCTGTACCGGAGCCAGTTACGGTGGGTTTTCGGTTTATTGGCTGGCAGGAAATCACAACAAACGTTTCAAAGCGTTCCTGTCTCATGCCGGGATTTTCAACGAAGAAGCACAATACCTGGAAACCGAAGAAATGTGGTTTGCCGATTGGGATCTGGGTGGTCCATTCTGGGACAAGAACAACGCCGTAGCACAGCGTTCGTATGTCGGTTCGCCTCACAAATTTGTCCAGAACTGGGATACTCCCATCATGATCTCTCACGGGGAATTGGATTACCGCATCCTGGCATCACAAGGCATGATGGCTTTCAATGCCGCTCAATTGCGTGGTATCCCGTCCCGGATGTTGATCTTTCCGGATGAAAATCATTGGATTGCACAGCCCCAAAACGGAGTGTTATTCCAAAGGGAATTCTTCCGCTGGTTCGATCAATGGTTAAAATAATGACGAATTTTGGTGTGACTTTTGCACTATCGACCGAGAAGCGTTACCTTTGCGGAATAATTAGATAGAAGAAGGAGATTTTTATGAAGAGCAAACAAACTCTTTGGATTGTGGTTGTGGTCATTGCCGTATTGGTGCTGATCATCGGTGTCGGTGCATATTTTATCTGGCAGCAAAAACAGCAGATGAACCTGTTCGTCGAACAATCGGAATTGGATAAACAAGAACTGGAAGATGAATACAATCAATTGTCTCTCGATTATGAAGGTTACAAAATTTCAATTAATAACGACTCCTTACTGGCCAAACTGGAAACAGAACAAGTGAAAGTCCAACGTTTACAAGAAGAATTACGTACTGTAAAATCAACCAATATAACCAGGATCAATGAGTTGAAGAAAGAATTGGAAACCCTGAGAAAAATCATGAGAGGATATGTACAACAAATCGATTCACTCAACAGATTAAATCAACAACTTACCAATGAGAACAGGGAAGTGACGGCAAAATACAAGGAAGTGACCCAAACGGCAACCCAACTCTCCAGGAAAAACGAACAACTGACCGAGACTGTTAATCTGGCGTCCAGGCTTGATGCCGGAAATATTGTGATTACCGGCATCAATAATAAGAACAAGCCGACCAATAAGATCAGTAAAATGGATCAAATCGCTATCAGTTTCACTATAAATAAAAACATTACCGCTCCAACCGGTGAGAAAACCGTTTATATCCGGATCCAAAAACCGGATGATGATATCCTGGTAAAAAACCGGAGAGACGTATTCCTATATGAAAGCAAAGAAATTAACTATTCAATCAAAAAAATGATCGAATACGGAGGAGAAGAATTCCCCCTGTCGATGTATTGGAAGATTGAAGAATTTCTTTCCCCTGGCGCCTACCGGATCGACATTTTTGCAGACGGCAACCGGATCGGGTCGCAATCCTTCAGGTTGGAAAAATGACACTTTAATCATTTAATTTTTTATTATGAACCGGAAACAGTTTTCGAAAGATGGATCGTATCGATTCAGGCGTTTCACGAGAAAAGCTTACAGCGCTTTCAACAGCATGCACAAGGTTGTAAGTATCGGCGTTTTAAGTGGTTGTATGCTCACATTTACCCACGCACTGGAAACAACCGCACAAACATCACAAACAAAATCAGGTGATCTTACCTCCGAACAAGATCTGGATGAAGTCACCGTAACGGCAGCCAAAGCGGAATTGACTCTCAAACAGGCTGCAAAACCGGTGATCGTCATTACAAGAGACGAAATTGCGCGACAACCGGTACAAAACATTCAGGATTTACTGAAAACAGTCGCCGGCGTCGACGTCCGACAACGCGGCGGAAATGGAGTACAATCGGACATTTCAGTGCGTGGCGGCACTTTTGATCAAATAGCCATTCTTCTCAACGGCGCTAATCTCACCAACCCCCAAACCGGGCATTACAGTTTCGACCTCCCGGTCAATCTATCCGATATTGAACGTATTGAAATTATCCAGGGACCTTCTTCCCTCCTCTACGGAGCAAGTGCATTTTCCGGAGGAATCAACATTATTACCCGGAAACAATCCGACTCTAAAGCTTATTTTAATCCGGAAGGAGGTATGCATGAACTCTGGGGCGTAAAAGCAAGCGGCTCTCTGAATTCCGGACTTTCCTCACACCGGTTGTCCGCCGGTTATAACTCTTCCGATGGATACAGGTACAATACCGATCACAAAACATTTAATTCCCTCTTTCAAAGTCACCTTAATATTGAACGATCCAAAGTTGACATTCAAATGGGATTCAACGAAAAAAAATATGGAGCCGGGACTTTTTATTCCGGAGCTTACCCCGATCAATACGATAATACCCGGGCCTTTTTTGCCGCAATCAGAGGAGAAACCGGAAACAATCTGAAATTCATTCCTCAATTGTATTGGAACCGCCACTGGGATGCTTTTCAACTTTTCAGGGACGGAACACCGGATATTCCATCCTCGTATGCCGGGACAAATCACCACAGAAGCGATGTATTCGGTTTTAATCTGAATTCCCAATACAAATGGGAAGCCGGCATCACCAATTTCGGTGGAGAATTCCGTAATGAAAACATTCTAAGTAACGTTTTGGGAAAACCGTTGGAAAAGCCGGACGGAGATTATACGAAATCCGATAGTCGCAGTAATATCAGCTATTTTTTGGCACATACTTTCCTGCTGGAAAAACTGACGGTGGATCTGGGCGTCCTGGCAAATTACAATACGTCTCTCAACAAGGATTTTGGCTTTTATCCGAATCTCAATGTCTCTTATTATCTTTCCAATCATCTGAAATTTTACGGATCATGGAACAATGCCATGCGAATGCCTACATTTACAGACCTCTATTATAAAGACCCTTCTCAAACAGGGAATCCCGATCTATCATCAGAAACATCACATGGGTATGAGATCGGAGCTAAACTTTATCAACCTTCTTTCTCCTTTTACATTACCGGATTCTACATGCACGGAAAAGAGGTGATCGACTGGGTAAAAAAACCGGAAGAAGAAATATACCGGGCTCAAAACCTCTCGACTCTGGATAAATACGGAATAGAAACCGGGATCACCCTCGAATGGAACAAATTATTTCCCGTCCTGAGAAATACCCGCTTAAACATAGGATACACCTATCTGCATCAATCGCAGGAATCCGGAGATTTAGTCTCTAATTATGCCCTGGATTATCTGAGACACAAGCTGGTTGCACAACTAACCCACCCCGTCTGTAAAGGAATATCCGCCGACTGGTCTTTTCGCCTGCAAGACAGGATGGGTAGCTATACAAAATATGTTGACTACAAACGACATTCGGAAGAAGAATATCCGGCATATTCCATTCTGGATCTGAAAATCAACTGGAAATTAAACGATTTCAACATTTACCTCAGTGCAAATAATCTTTTTAATGTTTCTTATCACGATATTGGAAATGTTCCACAACCGGGATTCTGGTTTAGTGGAGGCATTTGTTATTTTATCCGGTAAATTTTCCGGATATATACTATCTTTGCAGTATGAATATAAATCGACTACATATCGAATTTCCTGCCGAATGGGCTCCTCAAAGCGGGGTACAGCTAACCTGGCCCCATGCGGATACCGATTGGAGAAATATGCTGGAGGAGGTTACCGGATGTTATGTTTCCATAGCTAAAGAAATTATTGAACGGGAAAAACTATTGATCGTTTGCCCTGATAAAAAGGAAATAATCAACGCTCTTGGTGAATTTGATCCTGAAAAAATAATATTCAGGGAATTACCTGCTAACGATACCTGGGCTCGCGATCACGGCGCTATCTCGGTAAAAGTAAATGAGTCCCCGTACATTTACGATTTCACGTTCAACGGTTGGGGAATGAAATTCGCTGCTAATCATGATAATCAGATCACCCGCGAGCTGTTCAAAAGCAACGCTTTTGCACCGGAAGTCGGTTACAAAAACATGATGCATTGCGTATTGGAGGGTGGAAGCATTGAAAGTGACGGACAGGGAACAATCCTGACAACTTCTCAATGTTTATTATCTCCCAATCGTAACGAGTACAGGGATAAAATGGAGATTTCCGACTACCTGCAACTGATTTTTGGCGCCAACCGCATCCTCTGGCTTAATCATGGATTCCTGAGTGGCGATGATACCGACAGCCATATCGACACATTAGCACGCTTTTGTAATCCTGAAACCATTGCCTATGTCCGTTGCGAAAATGAAAAAGACATTCATTTTCAGGACTTGTCTTTGATGGAAAAAGAACTTCAAAAATTCAGAACAGCCGGTGGAAAATCGTATAAACTGATTGATTTGCCTCTGGCTGACGAGGTCGTTTTCGATGGAGAACGGTTACCGGCCACATATGCGAACTTCTTGATTATCAATGGCGCCGTACTAATGCCCACATATAATTCTCCGAAAGACGAAATTGCCAAAGTACAATTACAGAAAGCATTTCCGGAACGGGAGATCATCGGGATTAATTGCTTGCCATTGATTAAACAACACGGATCATTGCATTGCATCACAATGCAATTTCCTGAAGGATTCATTTGAAAATATCAACACGATGAAAAATAAAGGACTAAGATACGACATTGAGGTATTAAAAGTTGGATTGATCCAACAATCTAACGGTTCCGACATTGAGGAAAACATAAAAAAGCTGGAACGAAACATACGGTATTGCTCTGAAAAAGGCGCGCAACTGATTGTGTTGCAAGAATTACACAATTCTCTGTATTTTTGTCAGACAGAAAATACGCGCGTTTTCGATCTGGCAGAAACCATCCCCGGAGCATCGACAGACCGCTTCGGGATTTTGGCTAAAGAGTTGGGAGTTGTATTGGTTCTTTCATTATTCGAGAAACGTGCACCGGGCTTGTATCACAATACAGCCGTAGTCATTGAAAAGGATGGAACAATAGCCGGAAAATATCGCAAGATGCACATCCCCGATGATCCTGCTTATTATGAAAAGTTTTATTTCACTCCGGGAGATCTCGGTTTTGAACCTGTTTCAACTTCCTTTGGGAAATTGGGCGTTTTAGTATGCTGGGATCAGTGGTATCCCGAAGCCGCCCGTTTGATGGCTCTCAAAGGAGCGAATTTATTGATCTATTCCACAGCAATCGGTTGGGAGTCGTCGGATACAACGGAAGAAAAGGCTCGCCAAAAGGATGCTTGGGTTATTTCGCAACGAGGACATGCCGTAGCCAACGGATTACCGGTAATATCGGTCAACCGTGTCGGTCACGAACCGGATCCTTCCGGACAAACCAACGGCATTCAGTTCTGGGGAAACAGCTTTGTTGCCGGGCCTCAGGGTGAATTACTTACAGAAGCTTCCACCGATGGCGAAGAGTGTCTGATTGTCGATATCGACATGAAGCGTTCGGAAAATGTCCGTCGTTGGTGGCCATTCTTCAGGGATCGCCGCATTGATTACTTCGGTGATTTGACTGAGCGGTTCATCGACTAATGTAGAGACGCAATGCAGGTACGCAATGTAGAGACGCAATGCATTGCGTCTCTACGCGTAATTCGTAATTGAATTACAGTTACCGCACTTCGAAGCAAGATTTTTCAGAAACCATTTTCCCTTCCGAAGTGATTCCTTCTACTGAAACTTCAAAGTTCCCTTTCAAATCTGAAGTATAAAAGGAAAGATCAAGCGGCTTTCCGGTTTCGATTTTCACTTCCGGATTCCAATATAAAGTATGTCTAAAATCCGGTTTTCTTGAATTGCGCAGGTTTTCGTCCGAATAATCGGGAGTTGTGAAAGGAACCGGTAAAAACGGGAAGTCATATTTGAACAACAAGGAGCCTTGTCCCAGTTGATAACTGCTCAAATCCTGATTGTGTGTGGTAAAACTGAGGATGCAATCATAAACCCGGTCTCCATAGACATATCGCCCATCAAAAATCTCCAGTTTTCTCAAAAGGAAAGGATTATAATTAACCATGTTTTCCTGTTCAAAAACAGGTATACCGTCCAATAAAACCAATGTATTTGTAGACGTGAATCCATCCACTTCACCGGAGTAAACCCTGAATTTCCGCTCATTATTGACTTTTGTGATTTTTACCGTATATACAAATTCCAAAATGGTTTCACTGAGTGTAGGGAAACGGGTATATTGATTCAGGTCATAGTGATAAGTCGGCGTATAATAATTTGACTCCGGAACGGCCTGAGATGACAAATCAATGGAATCGGGGGTTAGCTGAGCGGCAAGATAACGCCCGGACAACAAGTTTGTGTCTACCTGTACCTGTAATTCGGGAAGAGATTCCGGCAGATAGTTGGCGAAAGGGGAAACGACAGTCAACTGATTGGGAAGTTCTTTCGTTGCAAGGTTAGTTACCGATGTTACAATTTCCTGAGGTCCATATATTTCCGTTGTATAAAAAGAGGATATTCCTTTTTCAAAATCAGTTTGTCCTGCAACAAATCCCCTTTTGTTTCCGACCACACTGAGACCGGTAGAAATACCTCTTTCTGCATTATCGGTAAATGCTCCGGTGACGATATGACCTTCGTACTCCGGAAGCCATTTGCCGGATAAGGTTCCGGATGCCGTCTTCACCTGCCGCAACCATTTATCATTATCTACGCTTTCTATGGAGGCAAAGGGATCATTTCTTTTAACGGAAACCACTATTTCGGAAAGACCCTGAGACAAATTCTCCAACGAAAGGACAACCTGCTCTCTTTCCCGGTAGGTGTTTTTATCTGTTTTGATTTTTATATTTCCTTGCGTTTGTGACGGGATTTTCACCGGCAACGATCCTTCCAACAGTACGGCTCTCCCGGGTTCAGGCTTTTGTCCGGGATTCAGGATCGCTATCTTTCGTTTAAAAACGACTCCGGCGTCTTCATTTCTCATGTATCCGGTATATCCTGATAATTCATAAATACCGGAAGGAATATGGGAAGCGATTTTTACTTTGCCGGAACCGGAACCATTTTTCAATGCAAGTTTTAACTGCAAATGAGGTTTTTGAGTATCCGAAATTTCTATGTATCCTACTTTACTCAAAGTCGACGGCTTCAGATCCGGGGTCATCACACAAAACTTCATCCGGATATCTTCTCCGGCAACATAACACTCCTTATCGGTATAAACAAAAACCCGCTCGTGCACAGTTTCTGCAGAACTGAGAGATAATCCGTCCGATAGAAAGAAAATAACACAAACAATATACAGATTTTTCATGATGGTTTCCTTTTTCATTTATCATTTGTGATTGTTAGGCCAAAAATCCGGTTTTAGCTTTGATCCGGAATTTGCAGTACAATCGGTACACTTTATTCTCACCCAATAATCGGAAGGATCTCCTATTGACGGATTAGGTATAAATAATCCAACGGGACGAAATCCTGCATTGTAAAGGTCTATAAGGGTCATTTCCCGTTCAGCGAGATAACCGGAAAGTTCGCCGCCGGAAATTTCCTCACAATTCGTAACAGGCCTCCCGGTAATGTCTTTTTCATTGATAAAAATCCTCTTTTCCGTTACATTTTTTAATACGCTCACATACCCCATCACCTTTTTTGCTGAATTTGTAAAACAGGTAATATTCCCTTTCAGTTCCGATGGCTGCGGAGTGAATAAACCGCCCATATCCTGACTTAATTTCGCTTTGTTTGAATAATATTCATAGGCTTCTTTGGTCAATGACTGCTGGGTGACATTTACACTATATAATACGGAATACCTGTCGCTATTGGGATGCTGTTCATACAGTTTTTTATTGACGATCTTGTTTTCCGTCAAAGATTCGGATGATCCGACTAAAACCGGATTGATCTCATTTTTCAGCCAACAGTAAAAAAATGCAAATGAATGGTCTTCATAGTATGTTAATCTTTTCGGATCGTAGAACAAAGACGTTTCATAAGCGGCTTTGATTTCCCAATCTTCTGCATAGTTCCACAGGTAGAACCCGGGGGCATTATTTTCTCCATGGGTGGAAACATAAAGAAAAACCAGGCCTGCTTTTTCCGGTTGTTTCCAGGAAACGCTATCTATTTCCGGAGTGGCGATCGGGGGTAAAGGATCCGAACCATAAAGATCTCCATTGTAAGTGATTTCGATGCCATAATTCTGCCCGTCATCCAGATCTCCGATGTTGACCTGATACCTGCCTGCACCTAAATAGCTTGCTGGCTGGCTTTTATATCCACCTGATCCAACTACAACCAGGTTGGCTTCTACATCAAAACTTTGTTCCGGGATTCTGGATTCATTTAAAGAAAAACTTTTCTCTAGATAAAATGTACATTGAGTATTTGCAATGATATTTCCTTCAACAATCAACATATCAATATCTTCTGCCGGCAAATCTGCTTTGAACTCAGATACGCATCCGGTAAGGATAAACGACAGTAAAAAAAACAGGAACTGATTGATATTATTCTTCATCATCATTAAAATTTTATATTGTAAGTGACAAAAGGAATAGCTTGTGCAAAGATAGACATCTGATACCCCTTGATCTTATCTTCTTCGGAAACAAAATAAATGGAATACACATTGGCCTTCCCCGTGAGATTATAAACTCCAAATGAAATAGAACTGTGGGTCAGCAGCGTCAACTTGTGACTGGGCTCTACATTGAACGAAGCATCCATCCTGAAATAATCGGGGATACGGTACGAATTGCGATCTGTGTAGAAAACCTGGGTCGAATTGAGCGTCCGGTTGAAATATTTTCCTGCCGGAATTGTAGTCGGACGTCCCGTACTATAATCCAGATTTAATGAGAGACTGAAGCGCTGTGTAAACTTATAATTCCCCGCCAGTTTAAAATCGTGAGGTTTGTCGTAATCGGCAGGATACCAGTCGCCGCCATTTACCGGATTAATGATCATCTTATCACTTTGACGAAGGAATGTCCTGGAATAAGTATAACCGGCCCAACCATTCAATTTGCCGACTGTTTTACGGAGCGATAATTCCAGCCCATACGCACGACCCTCCGTATTAATGACGTCTGTTTCAATGTGATGGTTCATCAACAGGCGCGCTCCACTCCTGTAATCCAGATAATCGTTCATTTTCTTATAGTATACTTCTAACGACGATTCCCATTCTTTACCTCCAAAATTATAGTATAATCCTGTTGCGGCCTGCCAGCCTTTCTGGGGCTTGATATTCGCATCCGATAATTTCCAGGTGTCGGTAGGCGACATAATGACCGTATTGGATAATTTATGAATGTATTGGCGCATGGAATTAAATCCGGCTTTAACGGAAAGATTTTCGCCTATCAGGTAACGGGCGGATAACCGGAACTCAGGCCCCAGGTATGTTTTGACCGGCTTATTTCCATTAACGGTTACTGTATCTGTAATAGTCGACTCATAAGGAAGTAATCCGGGATTATATTTATAATAGGTACGCGGGCCTAAAGCATTAAACATGGAGAAACGAATTCCTGCATTAATGGAAAACCGGGGAGTAAGATCCCACTGGTCACCTATATACAGTGCAGATTCTAAGGCCTTTTCTTTTTGTATTTCATCCTGTTTCACTAAAGATTCGTCCCCTTCCGGCTTATATGTTCCGCCATTAATGGTATACGACAGTGATTTCAAACCGAAGTCTATTTTATGATTTTCTAAAATATATGAAAAATCAGCTTTTGCAAATACCTGATCAATCCCAAATGAAAGATTGTATGCTGTAGACGGATCCGTCTTATCCATTGTTTTATAATCATAATGATCATAACCTGCTCCAAAGCTCGAAAGAAGTTTATCACTGAATATTCTTTTCCATTTTGCGGAAACATTCATATTGCGATAACTATATTTATCATTTTCGGTGAATGAAAACCGGTCGTGACTGAAATAACCGTAAACATTCAACTGATTTCTGGTATCCAAATCGTTACTTAAGACCATCCCCAGATCATAAAATCCGGCGGATCCGTCTTTATAATCGCTTTTTGAAGGTAAATTTTTTAATATCCAATCCGAGTAAGTGGTACGGCCGCTCAACAGTACCGAACTTTTTTTCTTAACGACAGGAATTTCCAGATTTAATTTACCGGTTACCAAACCAATACCTGCAGATCCTTTAAATTCTTCTTTATCGGCTTCTTTACCCGTGACATCCAAAACGGAGGATATCCGCCCTCCGTATTGTGCGGGAATACTACTTTTATAAATCTCCGCATCTTTAACCATATCGGAACTGAAAGCGGTGAAAAATCCAAATAAGTGATTCGGATTATAAATAGTACCATCGTTGAGTAAAATCAAATTCTGATCGGTCGAACCTCCGCGCACATTAAATCCGGTAGACGCCTCTCCAACCGTCTTTACGCCCGGCAGAGTCTGTATGGCGCGTAAAATATCGACCTCTCCCAAAGCCATCGGAATATTTTTTATTTTCGCAAGTTGAAGCTTTTCCACTCCGATATTCACCCTTTTCACGTTGTCTACGGCAGAAGCGGTAACAACAACTTCGCCCAACTGATGAATATCTTCCACCAGTTCTATATTCAAAACGCCATCGCCATAAAGTATCAATTGCCTCCTCGACGGTTTTATATTCAAGCCCGTTATGTCCAATTGTAGCTGTCCCACCGGAAGTTTCAAGGTGAAATCGCCATTGGCATCCGTCGTAGATCCGGCATACGGTTCTTTCAGGACAAGACTTATCCCCGGAAGCGGGTCTCTCGTCTTGGAGTCGGTGATTTTTCCTTTCAGCTCCACCGTTTGAGGCGTTTTTTTTGCATACCGGTCTCCAACAGCATAGACCAGATTTTCAGAAGTCGCGGTTTCCACTCCCTGTGGTTGGATTGAAATTTCATTTTCTCCCGAACCCGGTAAATGTTCTTTCCCGGCGGAAAAAATGGCAAGATCATTGATTAATTTCTTATCCCTGAGAATGAAAATTTTATTTCCATAAACAGAAACTTTATACGGAGTATCTTCTACTATTTTTTCCAGGCTTAAAACCGGAGACGATATATCCTGATTTGCGGCAACTCCATAAGACGGAGGGAGATCCGAATAAATACGGTAAGCTGTTGAAGATTCTATTTTCTTCAATAACGATTCAATCGGAACGGTATCCTGCACGGAAAATTCCGGGGACTGAGCTTTTACGGACAGGGAGAGAAAAGTCAGACAAAAAAAGGCGAACGATATGATTGTTTTTTTCATCGGATAGTATCTAAAAATAAACTTTCGCAATACCGGGCTAACGAAACCAAACTCCCCTCCGGATCAGACCCGAAGTCTAACTTTTGTTCTTTTGAAAACCGGTTGATCTGATTCTTATATTGTGGAAATATTTTTCTGAAAGAATTCTTATTCTTTACCTGATAATAATTTTCATTGAATAAAAGATACGATCTTGTCTTGGAATCAAAATGAGATGAAGTCAGGCCTTTATTCAGGGACATTGATATTTTGGACAGTAAAGTCAGAGTATTTCCCTTATACAATTGCATATAAAAACCGGCCTTCAGATCTTTTGTTTTTTGAGAATCATACCAAATAAACGTTTTCCCATAGAAAGTAGCCTTTTGTACTTCTTTCGAATCGAGGAGCACCCCATAATGCTTTTCCGGGCTTAACACGATCAATTGTTCCTTATATAAATCCAATTTCAATTGCAGATTGGGATAATACCGATTCTTATATATAATCTCTCCGG
>JAIRZF010000091.1 GCA_031267385.1 Dysgonamonadaceae bacterium
GGGTGTACGTCTCGTCCTGGGTGTACACCTCCGGCGCGTCGGCTAGATCATCGTAGCTTCCCGATACGGCAACGTTGGCAAAATCCGGCTTCCCTGATACATCGCCCCACGACAACGCAGACTTCCAGGCCAGTGCGCCGAGGGCGCCCAGTTTACGGATAAGCGATTCATAGCTTACTTTTGATGGCATAGCTTTTACATCTTAAATTATAACATAATCGTGTGCATCCTTATCCGCCTGATCCAATTCGAGATAGTCATCTTCCGAAATCGCAATCTCGCTATACACAACCACATCCGTATTGTTAATCTTGATACAGCCGTTCACGTCCGATTCCTCCACCTTAGTCGCGCCGGCAGCAATACCGGAAAGCTTATCTTTTTCGGCGTCCGTATAGGCATTGGTATCCGCATTGCTCTCGTATTTCGTCTTAATGCCAGCCGCTGTTTCCGCGGTGGATACCCCTTTCTGTGCCACCCAAGCCGCATCGTCGACATCATAGATATACAGGGTCACGTCATTACCCGCGCCCTCATCGACATTCGCATAATCCCCCGCAACAGCCGTAGGAAAAGCAGTTTCCAGAGCAGTCGGAGAAGTATAGTTTCCTTTAAAATGATTACCGTCCAGGCCTGCAAGTTTCGTTTTTTCGGCCGACGTGAAATTGTTGTCCGAAAAGCCAGCGGCTGTACCATTGGCTATCCCGTGCTGACTTGTGCCCGTAGCGCCCACGTGCGAAGACGGCGCTGCGTTTGTCTTCACCTCGTTAATTGCACCGACGAGAGTACTCTTGGTACTCGTGTTCAAATTCTCGAGAGAGCCGACCTCTCCGCGATATTTACTCAAAGAAATTTTTGCTGTTGCCATTTTTTTAGAATTTTATATTATTATGTAATTTTTTTCATTTTGTTCCTCCGGAGTAAGAGCGTTGTACGCACTCTCCGAAATCGGAGTCTCCGCCAGTTTGTTCAGCAGCAAATCCGTGGCCGATGATATGCTGTTGAGTTTATCCGACAAGTCCGGGTCACTCGTATTAATCCAGTAATCCCCGTTGTAGAACTGCACTACATCTCCACACGCCACAAATATCCCTGATCTTATTTCGGAAACTTTCGCCGCAAAATAGGCGTCCCGCGTATAATCGTCCGGAAAAACGTACTTTTCCGGTATAGACATAGGGGAATCGAGGGGTGTTGGTAGGTTTTCGCCTCCCTGACTAAAATTTCCAATAAAAGCGTTGAGAGCCTCTTTTGCCTCTTTGGGAGAGGAAAAACTTTGGGGTTCTCCATCAGGTTCTGACTGAACCTGTATATTTTTAAAATCATCGGAATATTCAATTTGTCCGTTTGCTTTATTTTTAAGGACAATCCGGCCAGAATGTGCTTCAACATAATATACAGAGGATGATGGTATTAATTTATCATCCACAATGATGTCAATATTAAAGTCGTCGACTTTTTTAATTATTAGCATAATTTTTCAGATTTTAATTTTAAGCAAAAATCTTATAATAAAATGATAAGTTAAAGGACATTTATTCGGTGAATCATTTCCAATAGAGCTGCTTGACGTAATGGAGTCAAATTGTTGATCAGACCGGATTTGATATGAAAGTCAATATCGGTTCCTTTCAACTCCAAATCAGGAACTCCCTCAAATATTTTTATCACACACGCAATCAGCCCACGCATTACACCTGCATTACTCCATCCGTCGGATTGAATGCATCCATCCTGTATCTCGACTTTGAAGTAACTTCGACTTTGACAGGTATCTATCCTGAACGGCAAAATGTTTTCCGGGCAAACAGACGGTAACAATACACTATAATCAATGATTAGATTAAATTTCTCATGCCAGGCGTCAAACAGCGCCAATTCTTCAATAAAAGAATCCTGTCTTTCCCTGAGCGTCATAATACTGTATTTGCATTGGTAAACATTGCACTCCATCCACCGCAGCCGGAGAAACTCACAGGATCTACTACCTGTATTTCTGCAGGATAAGTAATCAATTCAGCACCGGCACAAAAATCCAATTCATTCTGCTCTTCTCCCATCTGCCAGAGAATTTTATCCAGTATTTCCAAACACCCATTCATGTGAATGATTTCATTGAGGTTATCGTTGTTGTTATCCGAAAAATTGTAAGCAATTGTGACTGCAAAAGATTGGATCACCCCTTTTTCAATATCGTAGTCAACGTTCAATTTTCCATATTCGACGAACAGGATAAATCCATGCGAGTTTTTGATACGTTCCGAAATGAAGTTCTCATTTATGGATACGACAAACTTTTCGATCTCACCAATTACACAGTCATCGTTTTGTGCAAGTATCTCCGATTCTATTTCGGAGTATCCCGTCTTACGGCTTCCATCGGGTTGGATGAATATGCTTTCCAATACTTCCTTTGGAACAAACTTTGAAAAATACTTGAATAAGTTGATAATTAAGTCGTTCATGATAGTTTATTTATTACATCAATGGAAATTCCTGTTTTTTGTGATAGCTTTCCGATACTCATGCCTTCTCCCAGCGCTTTATTGATTACATCTTTGAGATGTTTTATCTGGGCGTTGAAATAATCGTTCAGGTTCATGGAGTCCGGAAGTCCATATCCTTCACGTTGCAGCATCAGGATCACTTCATTGCCCAGACGAACCTTTTCCTCGTTTTCTTCCCGGTTTTCATTTCTTTTGAAAAGCAGGCTATACACGGGATGTTCCGTATAAAACTTATATATCCCGGTAAACCGGTAAACGATTCCGAATTTGAGAACCTGATTCACTTTCTGCATTGCCTTGTTATGTCCTGAAACCATGTTTTGCGTGTAATCTCCGGTCCTTGGATATAGGATGGCGCAGATTTGATTGATACATTCCTGTCTTTCTTCATCGGATTTCATTTTATCCGCTGCCGAAAGCAGATCGGAACAATCGACAAATTCCCGTGCCGTAATGTCTGTTTTTGCTGTGATATCCAACTCGAACCGTTTCCCGTAATATTTCTTCCTGCCGATTTTGATGTATGGAAAAGGATTGGTTTTGAAGTTGTATTGCGGAATGATCTTATGTTCTGATTGATCGATCGTAAAAACGAACCGGATTTGTTCTGCTAATCGTAGTAAATTGAAGTTAATAATTTCGCGTTCTTTGCTTTCGGCATCCGGATCCGGCCGATAGAGTTCTTTCCATAACCGAATACAGGAACGGAATTCTTTCTTCCCATATTTGAACAGGAACCAACTGTTCCGGAGATATACCCATGCCATTTTGAATCCAAATCGGATCCGGAGCATTAACTTTGAAAAATAATTCCGTGCCGGACGATATCCGGTAAACTTGATCAGCAGATTGAGCAATCCGCTGTGAGGTTGTGATTTCAGGTCGCCTGTCATCACACGGATCAGGATCCCGAAAGCAAACAATTTTTGTTTGAAACTTAGATCTTCCCAGCAGCTATGAAGCTTGATTGTCGATTTATTTAACTTGATTTCTTTCATGAGAAGTAAAATTTATCATCTTCCCGGATATCCCGCTTTCCGATGATCGGTTGACTGAGTTGTGTTTTCTTTTGATCCGCGATCGCTTTTTTCTTATATTCCAGATCGACTGCATTCCAATAGCTATTTGCTTGAGTAAGGAACTTAACGGAAACCTTTTCCCTGATATCCTTATCGGCTTGAGCAGCATGATTCTTTCCCATTTCGTTATTGATATCCTTCCGGATAGGAGAAGGAAGACAATTATATGCTAGACGCTGACAGGCACGTCCCATAACTTCATAGCAAACAGCACGGGCAATCGCATCTGTTTTTTTTGGTGCCGGATCCCTGGAACAAACACAATCCAACCAGACTTCCCGGATGATCCAACCGGCATACATGATAAAATATTCTCCTCCGGCAAATTCAACACCCACCCATTTATTAAAGTCATCGAGTGTGATGGGAAGAGCATCGTAATCCTTTTTTTGCTGACTTTCTGCCCATTCAGGGAAATCATCAATATGTTCATTCAGGTATTGGATCAAAGAATCCATCCAAAACCATGCTGTTGACAATAAATTGTCGATTAATTCATCTTCCTGATACTTGAATGCCGTTGTTTCGCTGTCGGTTTTCTTCGTAGTAATACCATCATTACTGATATCCAAAACTATGTAAATCTTATGTTCATAGATAGTAAAATGAAGTATTGCCCGTTGTAGGTAGTCGATCGCCGTTGAATCCGGTTCCTGAGATCCGTCGAGAAAAGCCGTTATAAGCCTGTCATATAATTTCCGGGAAATCGTTTTGGGTATTTGTTTTCCGACCTTCAGTAAGCTGCTCTCAATATTATAATACTCCAAAGAGAGATTCATCCCGGATATTTTCGGTTTCATCTCTTTGGCAAAATTCTCCGGTTTGAAAGGTACTTTAATCATTGCTCTTCTGTTTTTTGGAGGTTTGATTTATTATCTGCAGTTGCTGTTTGTGCCGGACGATCGGACGGAGTAGTATCCTGAAGCTTTGCCGGAATATCGATCCAAAAGCCAAGTTTGATTTTTTTCTTTTTCGTGTCGGGAAAATTCAGATTGATTGCCCGGTTGATGTCTTTCATGACTAAATACTCATCCCACACCAATGAAGCGATGTAAATCAAATAGTTGTAATATACTTCCGATCCTGAGTTACTGATGGATCCGTCTTTGTCTACTCCGGAAATAGACGGAGGAACTCCTTTGCCGGCTAATGTAACCTGATCAGCCCGTTTGTCGTAATCCAGAACAGTTTTGAAAAACTCCTGAAATTTGCCCGGAAACTCTTTGAACTCCCATCCTTCATCTCCCCATTTGGTTGTAGCATATAATTTGCCTTGATTTTTTCCTTCTCCTGCCATGAGAGAAGTAATTTTCCGGAGTTCGTTTGCAATTAACTCTTCCATCATGGTTTCATAGAACGGAATCGCATTGCCGGCATCATCCGTTAGTTTGACTCCGCGATATTCCGGTTGTACAGGAGTTTCTCCGGTCAAATTTTCGCTGCAAATATTTTGAATGATTTCCTTTTGAGAGTTGTACCAACTTCCCGGAATGATTGCGTGAATATGGGCATTCAAAGCATTCTTCAAATAGGAATTAAGGTATTTGGGAGAAAGATTGGACGCCTTGATCCATTCCAGTAGCCCTTTGAACCAGTCATTGAAGGCATAAATCCACTTCGTAAAAGTTTTATCGCATTCGAATGATACGGCTGTCGAATATTTGAACGGATTAGCCGGATCAAACCTATGAAAAACTTCATAGTCATATTTATTCGGATTCATCCAATCGGCTACAATGACATATTTACAATCGGAATTCTTTATCCGTTTGGTCAGACTCTTTTCCGAGGTCGCTAACCGTGCTTCATCAGCTCCTACATAACTTAATGCACGAATTTTCGGTGTGTCTTTTATTGCACGATCGGAACGACGGGAGGTATTGTAATGCCATTTTGAACAAACGGTATTTACATAATAAAAATCGACAATCCTGTTTTTCAGGTAATCCCAAACAGAATCGTATCCCATTTCTTCCCAATTATCCAACCAGTCTTCAATTTCCGGGATATCTACCGGAATACGGACTCTTCGTTCTTTTTCTCCTTCTCCCTGAATGACTTCCCGATACAATCGTGGTCCTTTCCCAAAGAGAAACTTAACCTGTTTTTTAATGACTTCAGGAAGCAATTTATTATCGGAAGTAACGGAGAAAACTTCTTGAGGGTACAGGTTGTGACCTTCACCCCAAAGAGGAACCATAAAATCTCCGACGTTCATAGTCATATTGTCGGAGATATACCGGGAATAGAGGTTTTGATATTCCTTTTGCCAAATGTCTTCACGTTCCGAAATCCCCTGGACTTCGAATGTGAGTATTCCGGATTTTGGAATAACAGCATAACCACGGCCGTTCTTTATTTCAATCTTCTGTTCCATCAAACCAGTCAATTTTTAGCAGTTCATAATTCGGAGGAAAAGCAATAAAACGCATCAACTTCTTAAAGCACATTTTGGGCTGTTCCGTATCCAGATCTTCATACGGGAAGTAGAGATCTCCATCCAGTTGGAAGGTATCTTCTCTGAGCGATGGACGGACACGACACCGTTCTACCTTCACAAGCTGCCCACACTCCTTTGTTTTTAGATTACAAGTAAGATGGAGTAAAGTAAAATATGCGCCGGGAACGTATTTGAGATTACGCGCCCGACGGATGGCTTCCGTACCGGATATCGTTTTTTGATTTTCCATGATACAAAAAAAGCCCACAAAAGTGGGCTGATAAAGGACAAAAGGAAAAGCCCGCTCTTTTGAAGCGGGCTAAAGCAGGAGAATCGAAAGTGTATTAATCAAACGAACTCAACCTGACTTATTTCTTTAGCAAATTTTTTCAAAGACATATCTATTTTTTTTACTGTCTTTGGACTTGGCTTGCGATATCCGTTTACATATTGACTTAACTGCGCCTGATTAATACCAGTTAATCTGTGTAAGCCAGCTAAAGATAATATTCTTGAATAATACGATAAAAATGAAGGAACATCATACAGAAATTCAAATTTAGCTTCTACAAACTTTTCGCCTTTTTCTTCGTGAAGCTTTTTCATTCCCTCATAAGTTGAGTCAAAATCTGAGATTGCTTCACTGGCGGTATTTCCCTCTCCGAAAATGCCATAATTTAAAGTATTATCATCCAAGTCCACATAAACGCTGTATGTCCCATCATTTCCTCGTTCTATAAATGCTTTCACTGTATTCATAATATTTATCTTTTAGAGGGAGTTATAGTTTAACCCCCGATTGTTTACTTATTGATTTTAACGTCCCTGTTGCAGCTTCTTTATTTCCGTGATGGCTCATTTTGAATCGCTGCTTTGTTATCGGACTGTACCATGCAGGATGTCCGTTTAATTCTCCATCTTCGTAGCATCCTGCCTTTTTTAGCTTTCGCTCTACTTCTGAATACTTCATTCTGTCAATGTTCGTTGATTAATACACCACAAAGATAATGCTATTAATTTTAATAGCAAATAATTTCTTTACTATTTTTCTATCAATTTGTATTTTTAACATTTAAGAAGAAATATAGGTTCCGGATCCTTGAGGAGTATCCTGGTTCTTATCGCTATCCGGAATATATTTCGAATATTCTCCCCAAAGGAGGTATAACAATGCAGTTGCTATTTGTGTCGAATTATATGCCTGTTCTTCGAATGGCAGGCGTTCGCTATCCTTAACCAGAATTATCCTGCCTTCATAACGTTTCAGAGGACTATGATTAATGGAAGATACCAAAGCTTCACATTCATTTTTGTCAATCAGGATATTATCTAATTTTTTATTGCTTTTGCTTTTACCAAAAAGTAAATTTAGAAGTCTATAATGTTGAGAATGATAAATAGTTTCCTGTTTTGTAGATATCAAATGAACAGTCCATCCCAAAGCAACAAGTTCTTGCTTGAGTAATATGGCATCCGTATCGTTCACACCCATTTTTTTGTAATTGGGATAGTATTTTTTCCATTGCGGATCCTTCTGGTTAGCTGCCCGATCGTAATGAATATATATCTCCTTCTTTCCTTCCGTAAAGAAAGAATCAATCTTTTTCGCTAATTCATCTTGCTGATCAGGATGGAATACCCACATGTTTTTCAGAATCCGGAATTCTTTCTTTGAGGTATTACGTTGTGCAAACACCATTGATGAAAACGGCCCGGCATCATAACCGGCTATTATTGGTCTGTTTTTGTCATAATATTTTAAGTGCCTGCAGGATTCGTCTATCTTTTCTCCGGCAACTATCTTATCAATATAACGATAATCATAACCATCATCAAATAAATGCTGTTTCCCGAATTTGCCAAAGAACATATCTTTTACCTTCAACTTCCGGATCGCAAAAATAGAGGTATAGAGTTTGTCTTTGTCTTTTATCGATTTTATCTGATTTTGGATATAGTCAATACCTAATATCTTCAGATTGGAGAAAGAAGATGCCCGGATATAGAAGGTTTGTCCCCTCCGGAGTTCTGCCAGTCGCTTTGTCCATCTTTCAACGAATCTCTTCAGTTTTTCCTCTTCCTTGAAATTAAGATTAGTTTTGGCTTTTGCCAAATCAATCAAACGTAAATCAACTTCATAAGCTATCTCCTGAATACAGTCAATCAACTCCTTATTCATATCTTTTTCATACTCCATAAACCAATCTTCATCGGTTTCAAAGTTCGGAGTAGAAGAAAATCCGGATATACCCATAAAATACGGAGAATCGCCGAATTTGGAACGATCGGCACGTAATGCAGGAATAATACGCTCCATAAATTTCTTCTCCGGTATCCGGAGCATTTCATCCACAAAAAGATGAGCTGCATTTTTACCAAGCATGGACTC
>JAIRZF010000257.1 GCA_031267385.1 Dysgonamonadaceae bacterium
ATTTCAGGGAAAATGATGGAACAATTAGTTGTTGGAACTCTTATGGGAATGGGATTTAATGTCGTCAACATAGGATTAGCTACAACGCCCACAACTGAAATCGCGGTGGCTATGGAAGATGCCTGCGGAGGAATCATCCTCACGGCAAGCCATAATCCAAAACAATGGAATGCATTAAAATTGCTGAATGAGAATGGAGAATTTCTGAATGCAGAGCAGGGAGAAGAAGTCCTCCGTTTAGCAGAAGCAGAAAATTTCACCTATGTTGATGTAGATAATATAGGCAAAGTGGTTGAAAAAGATTATACAGGCAAGCATATAGACGCTATTTTGGGTTTGGAATTAATTGATATTGAAGCAATCAAAGCTTCCGGTTTTGAAGTATCTATTGACTGTGTCAATTCGGTTGGAGGAATTATCA
Source organism: Dysgonamonadaceae bacterium (assembly GCA_031267385.1). Lineage (GTDB taxonomy): Bacteria > Bacteroidota > Bacteroidia > Bacteroidales > Azobacteroidaceae > BNXB01. The sequence continues at coordinate 422 of JAIRZF010000257.1, forward strand.
TACCCAAACTGTTAAAAGCCTTGGGAGTCAATAAAATCAATGAATTGTACTGTACTCCCAATGGAGATTTCCCCCATAATCCGGAACCGTTAAAAGAACATTTAGACGATATTGCCGGTTTGGTAAAAACGACAAAATCCGATGTTGGTTTTGTTGTCGATCCTGATGTCGATCGGTTGGCGATTATTTGTGAAGACGGAGAAATGTTCGGGGAAGAATACACTTTGGTAGCCGTTGCCGATTATATTCTTAAACATACTCCGGGGAATACCGTGTCTAATTTAAGTTCCAGCCGTGCTTTACGCGACATTACTCAAAAATACGGTTGCAAATATTCCGCATCTGCGGTAGGAGAAGTTAACGTGACGGCAAAGATGAAAACGGTAAATGCAGTCATTGGAGGCGAAGGAAACGGAGGTGTTATCTATCCGGAAAGCCACTACGGTCGAGATTCGCTGGTTGGTATTGCATTATTTCTTACTTATTTAGCTAAAGAAAAGAAAACCGTCAGTTCCATACGCGCCGATTATCCGCAATATTATATAGTAAAGCAAAAAATCGAATTGACTTCAGAGGTCAATGTAGATAGCATACTTCAATCTGTAAAAGAAAGGTATAAACAATATGATATTACCGATATTGATGGTGTAAAGATTGATTTTCCCGATAAATGGGTACATCTTCGGAAATCGAATACAGAGCCGATCATTCGTATCTATTCGGAAGCTCATTCTTTAAAAGAAGCGGAAACTGCCGGTATGGAAATTATGAATGTTATACGTACCTTAAAATAAAGATAATGAACAATAGAATACTTGTTACCGGTGGAACCGGATATATCGGTTCGCATACCGCAGTTGAATTGCAAAACAATGGATATGAGGTGATAATAGTTGATAATTTATCAAACTCAAGCAGTGAAGTAGTAGATAATATAGAGAAAATAACAAAAATCCGGCCTGCTTTTGAACAAACAGATTGCTGTGATTTTGAGTCTTTAAAATCAATAATGGCTAAATACAGTGATATTAAGGCTATCATTCATTTTGCAGCAAGCAAAGCCGTAGGCGAATCCATTGAAAAACCATTGTTATATTATAGGAACAATATTGTATCCCTTATTAATTTATTGGAACTTATACCTTTGTTTGATATTCAAGGCTTGGTTTTTTCTTCTTCATGTACAGTATACGGTCAACCGGACGAATTACCGGTATCAGAAAAAGCGCCGATAAAAAAAGCCGAATCTCCATACGGAAATACAAAACAAATCAATGAAGAAATCATACAGGATATAATTGCTTCGGGAGCAAACATTAAAAGTATAATTCTGCGCTACTTTAATCCGATTGGAGCACATCCGTCTGCCAAAATAGGAGAATTGCCTAACGGTATTCCTCAAAATTTGGTGCCATACATCACACAGACAGCCATTGGCATACGGAAACAGTTAAACGTATTTGGAAATGATTATAACACTCCGGATGGCTATTGCATTCGTGATTTTATTAATGTGGTAGATTTGGCAAAAGCACATGTTGTTGCAATTGACCGGATTCTAAACAAGCGACAAAAAACTCCTGTTGAAATTTTTAATATTGGTACGGGGCAAGGTTTATCTGTCCTGGAATTAATACATGTATTTGAAAAAGTAACCGGAGAAAGGCTGAATTATAAAGTAGTTGGCCGCCGTTCGGGAGATATAGAAAAAGTTTGGGCAAATCCGGAATTTGCAAATAATGAATTGGGCTGGAAATCCATTGAAACAATCGAAGATACAGTATTGTCTGCATGGAACTGGCAAGTCAAATTAAATAAAAAGGATAAAAATGGATAATAAAATATTAATGAATATATGTGCCTGCTTTCAATTTGAAGGTAAAGTAAAAACGGTACGGCCGCTTGGCGAAGGTCTTATTAACGATACATTCTTTGTTGAAACAATCGGAAATTCAACCAATTACATTCTTCAACGCAAGAATAAAAACATATTCCCGAACATTCCGGCGATGATGAATAATATCTACAAAGTGACTGTCCATTTGAAAAATAAGATAATTGAAACAGGTGGCGACCCGCTTCGTGAAGCATTGACATTGGTACCGGCAAAAGACGGAAAGTATTATCATAAAAAAGAGCACGATTATTGGGCTGCCTGCCTGTTTATTGAAGACACAATCACTCATCAATCAGCCTCATCTCTGGAATTAGCCTGTCAGGGAGGAAAAGGCATCGGGAAATTCCAGTCCATGCTGTCTGATATGAAAGAGCCTTTGGATGATATTCTTCCCGGATTTCACAACATCAAATTCCGCTTTGAACAATGGGATCAGGCGATGGAAAATGATAAAGCAGGGCGTGTAAAACAACTGCAAACAGAAATATCATGGGTTGAAAAATACCGGAATGAAATGCTTGATTTCTATTCAAAAATAGAAACCGGTATTATTCCTTCACGAGTTACCCATAATGATACAAAAATCAGTAATATTCTCTTTGATAAATCGGGAAATATACTGTGCATTATTGATTTGGATACGGTGATGAACAGTTCTTGCCTCTACGATTACGGCGATGCCATACGCTCCTATGCCAATGCCGGATTGGAGGACGACAGGAATACGGCTAACGTATTCTTAAAAACGGATGTCTTTGAAGCATATACCAAAGGATATCTTTCGGAAGCCTCCTCTTTTCTTACACGGGAAGAAATAAACTGCCTGGCATTTTCCGCAAAATACATCACATTTGAACAAACGTTAAGGTTTCTAATGGATTATATTAATGGAGATTCTTATTACAGAATCAATTATGACAAACATAATTTAGTCCGAACTCACGCACAATATCGTCTATTGGAATCTATTGAGGAAAATTATATACACATGTGTGAAACAATAACTAAATTACTTGCAACAAAACAAGAAGATAAATAGATGAGGATAGATCTGAGTTCACATATCGTATTGGATAGAGTATCCAAACGCTACTATTACCCTGAAAATGAATACGAACTGTCGGTACTGACACGTTACGAAAAAGTACCTGCCCGTATTTATGAGTCATCCGTCGAAGCCTCGCAGGAGATAGCTCAAATAATTGCTTCAAAAATAATAGAAAAACAATCGGTTGGAAAAAACTTTGTACTGGCGTTGCCCGGAGGACATTCTCCCCGAACTATTTATCAAAGTCTGGTATTCATGCACAAATATGACGGACTGAGTTTTAAGAATGTAATCATTTTCAATATCTATGAATTTTATCCTCTAACTCTGCAAACAAACAGTAACTTAAAACAGTTAAAAGAAGTTTTACTTAATCACGTGGACATTGATCCGGACAATATTTATTCTCCCGACGGATCTGTCGCCAAAGAAGACATATTAAATCATTGCAAATCATTTGAAAAAGAGATACAGCAAGCAGGAGGAATAGACCTTATGCTGTTAGGTTTGGGACGTTCAGGCAATATTGGCCTCAACATTGCAGGATCAAGTATGAATTCGCAAACTCGCTTAATTTTGCTTGATTCTCAATCGCGTAAAGAAGCCATTAGCACTTTTGGTTCATTGGAAACAGTGCCTGCCAGCGCAATAACGATGGGTATTTCTACGATTATGAAATCGAAAGAAATCATACTGATAGCTTGGGGAGAGGATAAAGTAAGAAGTGTAAAAGATGTGGTAGAAGGTACTTATTCCGATGCAATTCCCGCATCCTGTTTGCAAACACATGAAAAAGCTCAAATAATCACCGACTTAAATGCTGCATTTGATTTGACTCGCATCAATCATCCGTGGTTGGTAACAAGTTGTGAATGGACAAATAAATTAATTCGTAGAGCTATCGTATGGTTATGCTTGAAATTAGACAAACCAATACTCAAACTTACCAATCAGGATTATCAGGATAATGGTTTGGGAGAACTTTTAACCCTTTACGGTTCTGCTTATAACGTGAATATCAGAATTTTCAACGACTTACAGCACACAATTACCGGATGGCCGGGAGGAAAACCTAATGCTGACGATTTTAGCCGTCCCGAACGGGCAAAACCCTATCCCAAAAAAATCGTTATATTCAGTCCGCATCCCGACGATGATGTAATATCAATGGGTGGAACACTCAAACGGTTGGTTGATCAAAAACATGAAGTACATATAACCTATCAAACATCCGGCAATATAGCAGTAGGAGATGAAGATGTCATACGCTATGTATCGTTTTTGGAAGATGTAAGAAACAAATACAATCCAAATGATAATGAACTGAAAGCAAAATATGCGGACATACTCCAATTCCTTCTTTACGATAAGAAAGAAGATGATATGGATACTCCGGATATTTTATTTATTAAAGGTCGTATCCGCAGGCAGGAAGCAGCGACTGCCTGTCGTTATGCCGGAATTAAAACAAAAAATATTACCTTTCTTGATTTACCGTTTTATGAAACCGGTCAAATCAAAAAAAATCCTGTTTCGGAAAAAGATGTAGATATTGTCAAAGAACATTTAAACAATATTTGTCCTAACAGAATTTTTGTAGCGGGCGACCTGACCGATCCTCACGGCACGCACAAAGTTTGTTTGGATACGATTTTAGCTGCAATTGACGAATTGAAACAGGAAGAAACCGAATGGCTGCAACATTGCCGCATTTGGATGTATCGGGGTGCATGGGCAGAATGGGAAATAGACCACGTTGAAATGGCAGTCCCCCTTTCTCCCGAAGAATTACGGGCAAAACGAAACGCAATACTTAAACATCAATCCCAAATGGAAAGCGCACCATTTTTGGGTAATGATGAACGTTTGTTTTGGCAACGTTCCGAAGACCGTAACCGGGCAACAGCAGGATTATATCATCGGTTAGGTTTGGCCTGTTATGAAGCTATTGAGGCATTTGTTGAATATAAGCCATTGTGAATTAATACGGTAATAAGTAAATATTTAATAAACAGGAGGTTGTCCGAAAAATCATGGACGGCCTCCTTTTCTTTTTTCAAACCATTAAAAAACATTCAAAATGAAACAATTCATTTCTACGAAGCTGTTCCTTGAATTGCAGGAGGCTTCACAAAACGATACGGACATTGAGGTTCATGTATTGGAAAGCAGTTACGACGAATTTGTGAATCTGCT
>JAIRZF010000165.1 GCA_031267385.1 Dysgonamonadaceae bacterium
GGAAAGAAGTTGCTCCGGGAGTTTTTTCGGAAACCTGTTGTATGACATTCAGATTACACAGTTTCACGATCACCTGATCAAACCGGGTATCATATTCACCGACCACCTGAAGATCGAGAGTGTCCTTATTCGGGATGTTTTTCTGAGCGCGGATTGTCCGTATCCCTGCAACAATTTCTTTGACGGTCTCAAGTCCTTCCAATAAACCGGAATCATAGTCGCGGATTTCCGGCATGGGGTTTACCATGATGCTTTCCCCTTCTTTCCGTTCGAATAACGCCTGCCACAGTTCTTCCGTGATGAATGGCATGAACGGATGCAGCAATCGCAATAACGAATCGAAGAAGTTCAAAGTCTCACCGTATGTTTTTCGATCAATAGGTTGTTGGTATCCCGGCTTGATCATCTCCAGGTACCAGGATGAAAATTCGTCCCAGAACAGTTTATAAACCAACATCAGGGCTTCAGACAGGCGGTATTTATCGAACAGGTCGCCCATTTCCTTCACGATTTGCTGAAGTTTGGATTCAAACCAGCGACAGGCGGCGGCGGATGCTTCCGGTTGTTCGATATCCGCAACCTCCCATCCCTTAACCAGCCGGAAAGCGTTCCAGATTTTATTACTGAAATTCCGTCCCTGCACACAAAGTTCATTATCAAAAGGGAGGTCATTCCCGGCGGGAGACGTCAGCAACATCCCCAAACGCACGCCGTCAGCGCCATATTCGGCGATCAGGTCGAGGGGATCCGGAGAGTTTCCCAGGGATTTGGACATTTTACGTCCCAGTTTATCCCGGACGATCCCGGTCAGATATACATTCCTGAACGGCATTTCCCCCCGGTATTCATATCCGGAAATAATCATCCGGGCGACCCAGAAAAACAGGATTTCAGGAGCGGTTACCAGGTCATTGGTCGGATAATAATACCGAATATCTTTGTTTTCGGGATTATTGATCCCGTCAAAGACGGAAATCGGCCATAACCAACTGGAAAACCAGGTATCCAGACAGTCTTCATCCCGGCGCAAATCCGACAATTTCAGATCTTTGTTCCCTGTTTTTTCTTTTGCCAGTTCCAACGCTTTTTCTTCTGTTTCGGCCACTACATACCCCCCCTGCGGAAGAAAATAAGCAGGTATGCGATGTCCCCACCACAGTTGACGGGAGATACACCAATCCTTAACATTTTCCATCCAGTGGCGGTAAGTGTTTTTGAATTTGGGAGGATACAATTGGATTGTATCGTTCATGACGGCTTCCAATGCCGGTTTCGCCGGATTTTCCATTTTCAGGAACCATTGCATGGAAAGTTTCGGTTCAATGGGAACATCCGTTCTCTCTGAAAAACCGACTTTATTGGTATACGCTTCGACTTTTTCCATCAGGCCGGCTGCTTCAAGATCTTTTTCGATTTGGTTGCGTACCGCGAAACGATCCATTCCTGCATAGTGTAAGCCGTGATCGTTGAGGGTTCCGTCATCATTGAAAATATCGAGGATTTCCAGATTGTATTTCTCTCCCAGCATATAGTCGTTAATATCATGAGCGGGAGTCACTTTAAGACAACCGGTACCGAATTCAATGTCCACATATTCGTCTTCAATAATGGGCACTTCACGGTTTACCAGTGGAACGATCACTTTTTTACCTTTCAGATGAGCGTTTTTGGGATCGTTAGGATTGATACAGACGGCCGTGTCTCCCAGAATAGTCTCGGGACGTGTCGTAGCCACAACAGCATAGCCGCTTTCTCCTGCGATTTTATAACGTAAATAGTAGAGTTTTCCCTGTTGTTCCTTATGATTGACCTCTTCGTCGGACAGAGCGGTTTTAGCGGCGGGATCCCAGTTGACCATGCGCACTCCACGATAGATCAGGCCTTTGTTGTACAAATCGACGAACACCTTGATTACGCTCTCCGAACGTTTTTCATCCATCGTGAAGCAGGTGCGTTCCCAATCGCAGGAAGCGCCGAGTTTTTTTAACTGTTCGAGGATAATACCTCCGTGTTTATGAGTCCATTCCCAGGCATGTCCGAGGAATTGTTCGCGGGTGAGGTCTGTTTTTTTAATACCTTCGGAAGCTAATTTTGCAACTACTTTGGCTTCTGTAGCAATAGACGCGTGGTCTGTTCCCGGAACCCAACAGGCATTTTTACCCATCATCCTGGCTCTGCGAACGAGAATATCCTGGATGGTATTATTAAGCATGTGCCCCATGTGCAGAACCCCGGTCACGTTTGGCGGAGGGATTACAATGGTGTAAGGTTCACGATCGTCCGGTTCGGAATGAAAGAAATTATTTTTCATCCAATACTCATACCATTTGCTTTCTACATCGGAAGGGTTGTATTTAGTTGCAATTTCCATAATTTATTATTTTAGGCGCAAAAGTAATGAAAATTAATTATATTGTCTTCACCGGAATTATTAAGAATACATACCGTATATTTATTAATCCTTTTCCGGGTTTAATTTCTTAATTTCCTTGTCAAAGTCGGAAATGATTTTCTGCGTTTTATTAAATTCTTCATATTCGGCTTCTGCTTTGCTGTTGGCTTGCGGCTTTGATATTTTACCTTTATCGGTTAGAATCTGATATTTCCTGAAAGACAGGAATTCATTCACGCTTGTGGCAAATTCCTGCATGGAGAAAGTGTTTTCCCGTTCAACCAAATCCTCGATATAGTCGAAATATCCCGTAACGGCTCTTTCCAAACGTCTGACTTCCTGTTCGGGCAGATAATTTTTGGCTATCGTAACATCCGATTTGAGAATACGACCGGCGGGAGCATTTTTCCAGGTGGTCAAGCCCATATTTCCCTTTTGCCGGTCTGCTTTGCTGTAAATGATTTCCGCTGCGGTTTGTCCTGTAATGGCATAATGAAATTTGTTTTGCACCATAGCGTAGAAATTCCGTGTAACCGATGAATTGCGGTCATAATCTATGCTGCACTCGGCAAAAATATCGGTAATTTGCTGCCAAATACGCCTTTCGCTTGCACGAATGGAACGGACACGCTCCAGCAACTCACGGAAATAATCCTTGCCGAATGTCGTTTTCACTTGTTTCAGACGTTCGTCGTCAAGAACAAATCCTTTGGTAATAAATTCTTTCAGGGTTTGAGTCGCCCATTGTCTGAACTGCGTTGCTTTGGCAGAATTGACACGATAGCCAACGGAAATGATTGCATCAAGATTGTAAAATTTTGTTGCGTAATTTTTGCCGTCGTCGGCAGTATATTCCATTTTGGAATATACTGAATGTTCGGCAAGTTCACCGCTTGAAAAAATATTTTGCAGATGCTTTGCTATGGCAGGTTGCTGCACATCAAAAAGCGAAGCCATTGCTTTTTGTGTCAGCCAAATGGTTTCATCCTTTACGACCACATCAATTTTCACATTTTCCTGAGGCGTGTTGTAAATCAAAAATTGAAGCTCCTTGTTCATCTCTGAAATGTATTTAATTTTTTATCCTCGTTTTTTCTTTTAGAAAATTCTTCCCGATTTGCTGATCTTGAAACTGCAACCAAAGTTATTATCATAAAGGTCTCCGGTGTCGAATGCGCTTTGTATGGAGAATTTCCAGTCTTTTAGCCGGGGATGAATATAGCTACATTCCAGCAGGGAGGAAAGGTTGTCTTTTCTTTCCAAAAAAGGATAAGACATTCTTCCCCAGCTATACATCCCGGTGATCAGGAACCGGTAGGACAATGCCGTTGAAATATCGCCTTCAAATCCGAGGTGGATGGCTTTGACCCGGTTATTTTTGAAAAACAATTCTCCGTCTTTATTGTATTCGGGCGAAGTGATTAGCGGGTTGCCTAAAGCGCGTCCCCAGTGCGACCACCCGTTTATATAATTAGTATGATTGTAATAATCATCGTTCCCTCCACCTCTGGTATTGGGTCTGTCGTGATTCAGGAAATGCATCGTGCCGCTTTGATTTGTTGTGTTAAAATATTCAACAACAATTTTTTTCAGATAAGTCAGGTTGTTCAAAGCACATTCGGCTCCCCAGATACCATCCCTCCAGTTGGCATATTCCATTCCGGAAGGATCATCAAAATAATGTTGTTTATATACGGCGATATCGAAATCCCGGTTTGTATAACCGAATTTCAGATTGTATGTTCCCTGATGGTTCCCCAAAACGTTGATTTGTTCTCCCAAAGAGGCGTCATCACCACCGCCTTTTCCTGTAATAATTCTAAAAAAATCATGGAAAGAATGAGGAAGTTTACCAAGATCATCCTTGGATGTCCAACCTCCCCATTGTGCAGCATGTACCACTCCAAAAATAAGCGATAACGGAAAATGTTGTTTGGGGTCATAGAGCCGGATAGCAAGGGATTTGTGATGCCATAAAATATCCTTTGCATAATCTTTTCCGTGTTGCACCGTTCGTTCGATATAGCGACTATCCGTGGACTTACCGACGGCAAAATTACCTTTAGCCTGCAAAATACCTTTAGTATAAGGAACCGTTACGAATTCGGGAACATCCAAATTGATTTCCGGGATGGGTCTGGCATTGGGAGAATAAGTAAAATCTCCCAGACTCAGATTTTTATATAATATGGAGTTATAATATTCTTTCGCTCCGATGGTGAGGCTTAAAGATTTGTAAGATAAGGAAGTATAAAGCTGTTGAATGAAGAAAGAGGAGGAATGATGACTCGCTCTTTCAAGATCTATTTCCGACCGGATATTGAAATCTTTATTGAAATAGTGGCTCCAATAGATATTTCCACGTCCATAAACATTATTTGAATGGAGCGGTACGGTTCCGTAAGTATTATTGACAATCCAAAAAGGAGTAATGTCTTTGGTGGCAACTGAAGCAAACACATCCATCCGGTAAGTCAGACTATCCTGAGCAAGGATGTTCAGATGACATATGAAAAGAACAAATACAAAGAGGATTTTTTTTATAAATGGGTCTGGTAAAAGCATCTTCGTTTATTTTAACTTCAGGAATTTTCCGGGACCAATCCAACGGCGTTCCTGCATTCATTCATATAAGTACACAAAGTTACAAAACTTTCCAATAAAAGCGCTAACTTTGTAAAATAATTTTTTTGAAATGCGAATCACAATACTTACCCCTTCTTATAATCAGGCTCAGTTTATTGAGGAAAATATTTTATCAGTACAAGATCAGTCATACCCGGATATTGAACATATTGTAATTGATGGCGGTTCAACCGATAACACGGTGGATATCCTCAGAAAATATCCTCTTATCCGTTGGATATCTGAAAAGGACGAAGGTCAGGCAGATGCCTTACAGAAAGGATTGGAAATGGCCACAGGCGATATTGTCGGATGGATCAATTCGGATGATTACCTGGATGCGGATGTTCTGCAATTTGTTGCTGACTTTTTTGAGACTTCCGGTGCGGACTGGTTGATTGGAAATATTTCCATTTATGACGATGGGAATGTATCCGGGATAAAAAGTGCGAAAATTACCAGGAAAGCATTGTTATCTGATCCTGATATTCTTCGTCAACAAAGTACTTTTTTTAGAAAACAAGCGTTATTTGAAGCAGGCGGATTTGATAAAAAGTACCATCTTACTATGGATTTGGATTTGTGGTTCCGGTTGTTGAAGATTTCGGAGCCTGTCATGATAGACAAAAACATGGCCTATTTTCGGAGGCATAAAAATCAAAAAACGTCCGGTAAGCATGTTATTGCTCAAATGAAAGAAATGCTTGATATTTTCCAGAAAAATGATGCTTGTTGTAGGTATAAAGCGAAACTTGTTTATCGTAAATGCAAACTTTTTCTTTGCATCAGATTGGGAACTATAAAATCAGCGATTCTTTTTCCCATCAATTTTTCTGAAAAATTCTGAAGAATATAAGGACGAGCCTTATTGTTCGACTGGTTTAATATTTCCGGATTGTCGAGTAAGAAGCTGATTTTAGCTTTCAGGTCGTCAGCGTCGAATGGTTCAATGAAGAATGAACCCTGGTTATCCGTAAGGTAATCGATGGAACTGGGAGTTTTTGTAACAACAACGGTTTTTCCCAAGCTCATTGATTGTAGGAAACTCATTTGTCCGTAAGAATAGTTATAAACAGGTAAAGGGATAACGACAAAAAGGGAGTTATTAATTTCCTCAATCAGTTTACGAATGGAAACTTTATCTGTCAACTCGACACGAGGAGGTAATTGCTCCTCTTGTTTTAATGTTTTCCCGATTATTTTCAGTTTCACATTCGGATAGTTCAATTCGTTCCAAGCCTTTAAAAGAGTATCATAATCCCGTTTCCCGGCGCCGAAACTTAAAATATATTTCTCTCCGGAACTATTTTCAAAGGGGGAAAAATAATCGGTATCTACTCCGAATGGAATGAATACGGATCTGTTTACCAGATTTTTAAATGTGTTTTTGTAGTTTTTAATGATAATCCGGGAATGACAGATGATATAAGGATTACTCCTCAATGCAAGTTTTAGAATGGAGACTTCCAGCCAATTATTCCGGGCTCCGTTCATCCCTCCTATATCAAGGATATAATGTTCAGGTTTTTTTTTCGAGCAGAAATTTCTCAGAAAGGAAAATACGATTCCGCTTTGTGCACCGTGGGAAATAACAATGTCGTAAGATTTTCGTTTCCGGAATGCCAGAATTGATTGCCGGATATAAGTTTTGAATACCTTTTTTTCCAGCTTGTGTAATATATTTTTCTCTTGAAAATCAATAATATCAACTTCAGTTTCCGGAGGAAAAAAACGAAAAAACCAATAGGGTTCCCCTTTTATGTATTTATCGGGAGCTTGAATCGAATCGTCATCTTTCTCCAGTACCGGTACTTTCCAATTCGGCAAAAATAATACTTTCATTGTTTTAATGCTTTTTCATACAAATCCGCAATCTGTTTCCATGAAAAATGTTCTTCAATATATTTTCTGGAAGAGGAACTGAGTTCATTCAATTTCCCAGTATCCGGATAAAAGGAATCTATAACCCGGTAAAAATCTTTATTCGATTTGCAGAAAATAATAGCTTCCGAAGGCGGGGTTCCTTGCAGAGATGATCTGAAATCTTCCGAAAGGAGGACAGGAAGACCGGCTGACATTGCCTCCAGAACGACCAGGCTGAAAGCTTCCGATTTACTTTGGCTGATATAAATACTTCCTGAGTTGTATAATTCATTCAAGTCTTTTCCGGGAGATTTTTCACCGAGGTAAATAATCCGGTTTTCCAGGTGATTATTACGGATATATTGTTCTATTTCTTTCATGTATTCGGGATCCGCTATCGCTCCGGCAAAAGAAAACCGGGACTGTTTTTCCGCAAGTATGGGGTGCAACAATTGAATTGTTTGCAATTGATTTTTTCTGTCGCAAACAGATCCAACCGATATGAAATTCAACGGTTTATCTTTTAGGCAGGTTGGTTCGGGATGATAAACCTCTGTATTTACCCCATTGGGAATCACAACGATGTTATCCGGTTTATTCTTAAAATAAGACCGGATATTTTTTCCTGCATTCGGATTCAGGGCAATAACCCGGTCGGCATGTTTGATGGAATAGATTTCCAGGAAATATTTTCTTTTAGTGGATTGTCGTATTTTATCCGTACTTTCGCTCCATAACGGGGTATGCAATGTGTAAACGAACCTGGTTCCCGTTTTTTTCTTTTTTATGGAGGAACACCACCAATGAGTAAATGCAAAATTATACTGGTTGTGAAAATGAAATACTGCGCCGGCCGGTTCTTCCCGGATAATTTTTTTTACACGCAGAGCCAATTTTACGGAATAAATCACCCGTTTAAATTTATGTCTGATCGATAAAAAACTTCCAGGTTTCATCAGCCATTGAGGCATCTTTATTTCGTATATAGGGCAATCGATTCCTTCCCTGTTTTTACTTTGAACATCAATTAAAATGACTTCATTTTTTTGAGAAAGATTGTTTGCCAGGTTTTGAACCACAATCTCGGTTGCGGCTCCGATTTTGGCGGGAATAGAGGTGAATCCGGTAGCAATTTCAAAAATTCTCATAGAGTTTTTTCTTTGTCATCGACTTTTTATATATAACCATCAATTGCCTGTAATATTGTTCGGCGTCAAAATTTTTCTCTGCGAAAATTCTTGCATTTTTTGATAATCTTAAATAATCATCATCCGGTAATGATCCGGCCTGTTGTATTTTAGTCTTGAGTTCGTTTACCACTTTCATTTCAAATAGATATCCGGTTTCGTTTTCAATCAGAATTTCGGGAATCCCACCTATTCGGCTGGCAATTATCGGTTTACCAAGTGCATAAGCTTCTATGATAGTCAATGGATTATTTTCATTCCATTCCGAAGGGACAATTACAAATGAGGCGTTTTTTATGGAATTTTTGAGGGTATCTCCGGTTTGGAAACCTAAAAATTCCACATTTGGTAAGTTTAATGCTTTTAATTCATCCGAAATAGGACCTTCTCCTGCAATTTTGAAAGAAGTTCCTTTTAATTCGGAGGCGACTTTAATCAGTGTTCGGATTCCTTTTTCTTCCGTAATCCGTCCATAAAAAAAGAAATAATTTCCGCGGACATAATCCGGTTTGATTTCATGCAAATCCGGATTAAAGTTATACAGGCGGTTTTGTTTGCTTCTATAATAATCGTGATAACTCAGGTAGGCATTTCTCTGAAAATCGGAAACAAACAAGTATTGATCGACGTATTTGTCCAAATGTAAGAAATATTCTTTCAACCAGCTGTTTAAAGTAAGCATAGTGCTGTAGAGCCTGTCGTTTTGATAACATTCATACCGGATACAATTGATGTGAAGATTTTTCCGGCATTGGTCACAAATTTTCCCTTTAAGCCTGAAATCGGACGACGGACAGAGTGGCAGGTAATCATGGAATGTCAGTACAACTGGAATATTATGCTTTTTCAATGCCTGGAATATAGATGACGAAAGGCTATTGTTAAAGTTATGGATCTGTGCAATATCCGGTTTTTCACGAATGATCAGTTGTTCCAGTTTTTTTCTTGCTTCATTGTTATAAAAGAAACGGATGGAATCGCTTAATCGATTGATCAGTTTATCGTTTCGCAGGTCAAAATTTTTCGGGAAAAATTCTTTTGTCGGAGAATCCAAATTTTTTTCATCATCCATACTGAAATGGACTACGGAATGTCCATGTTTGGTTAATAAATCGGAAGTGTTGAAATAAACGGTTTCAGAACCTCCTTTTAGATGATGATATTTATTGATCTGAAGTACCTTCATGCTTTTTTAAAGTTATTTTCCGCAAAGGTACAAAAAACGTTTTACGTTCTACGTTTTACGTTCTACGTTTTATCGTGCGTAAGCCAAACGTACAACGTATAACGTAAAACGTAAAACTTTCTCATTGAATTCTCTAAGAATTAGAAAAAAATAAATAACTTTGTGTGTTCGTACACAATTATAATCTTAAAAACACAATAGCGATGAAAAACAACGAATTGTCAAGGAGGAAGTTCTTCAAACAAGCGCTGGCCGCTTCCGCCGTGGCTGCTATGCCGACTATCTGGACAAATGCAATGTCCGGCAAAATGCCTCAACCGACCAATAAGCTTGCAAGCCCCAGTGAAAGAGTGAATATTGCATTTATCGGAATTGGTTTCCGTGGCGGCGAAATTGCTAATGAGCTGTATAATACAGGATTGGTGAATGTCGTTGCTCTGTGTGATGTCGATATGGGGGCTCCTCATACTCAGAAGATGATCTCTAAATTCCCGGATGTTCCCCGTTTCCAGGATTTCCGTCAGATGTTTGACAAAATGGGGAATCAGATTGAAGCGGTTTCCGTGGGTGTACCCGATCATGCTCATTTCCCTATCGCCATGTTGGCAATCCATTTGGGCAAGCATGTTTACGTGGAAAAACCGATGGCCCGCACTTTCAATGAAATAGAATTGTTGATGAAAGCCGAAAAGAAGAACCCGAAACTGGCTCTTCAAATGGGTAATCAAGGACATTCGGAAGCTAATTATTTCCAATTTAAAGCCTGGGCAGATGCCGGTATCATCAAAGATGTTACTGCAATTACGGCGCATATGAACGCCGCTCGTCGCTGGCATAACTGGGATGTAAACATGAAAAATTTTCTGCCAGCCGAACCAATACCCTCAACCATGGATTGGGACAAATGGTTAGGCGCTGCCAATTACCACGATTACAATCATGATTATGTGAACGGACAATGGCGTTGCTGGTACGAATATGGAATGGGAGCTTTGGGCGACTGGGGAGCGCACATCCTGGATGCAGCTCATGAATTTCTGGATATGGGATTGCCTTATGAAGTGAATCCGGTTAAGTTGGAAGGACATAATCCGTATTTCTTCCCGATGTCTTCCACTATATTGTTCAGGTTCCCGGAACGGAAAAATATGCCGGCTGTGGATGTTACATGGTATGATGGCGTGAATAATATCCCCTCCGTACCGGAAGGATATGGCGTTTCCGAACTTGATCCGAATATTCCTCCTACGGGAACAGGAAAGATACAACCGGCTAAATTGAATCCGGGTAAGATTATTTACTCGAAAGAATTGATATTTAAAGGAGGTTCTCACGGAAGTACCCTTTCCATTATTCCGGAAGAAAAAGCGAAAGCAATGGCTTCCAAGCTGCCGGAAGTACCGAAAAGTCCCTCCAACCACTTCAAAAACTTCCTGTTGGCGTGTAAAGGCGAAGAGAAATGCCGTTCTCCATTCCGCGTAGCCGGCCCGTTGAGTCAGGTATTCTCATTGGGAGTTCTTGCTCAAAGGATGAACGAACAACTTTTATTCGACCGGGAGAAAAAAGTCATCACGAATAATAAAATCGCCAATGAGTTGTTGTCTCCTGCTCCGCGCAAAGGTTGGGAAGAATTCTATAAAATGGCATAATACGAAAATAGAAAAAAAAGATGAAGAATTTTACATTGAGAACCCTTACCGGGGCTGTTTATGTTGCGCTGGTTACGGCAGGTGTTCTTGTTGATCCGTATACTTTTCTTGTACTTTTTTCTTTAATCATCGTATTCTGTCTTCATGAATTTTACAGATTGATCGGTACAACTAAAAAAGTACCGGTCAATCCGTGTTTTAATTGTGCTGGAGGACTTCTGCTCTTTGGTGCAACGTATCTTTATATTTCAGGAGTTGCAGGGACTGCGATTTTCATTCCTTATCTTCTGTATCTTGTCGCCGTTCCGGTATCCGAATTGTACCGGAAAAAAGAAGATCCTTTGCAGAATCTTGCTTATGCTTTTCTTGGTCAGGTCTATATCACATTCCCGTTGACCCTGTTGAATTTACTTGCTTTCCGGGCCGATAGTTCTGGGGAGATGCAATATTACCCCATGCTGGCGCTTGCACTTTTTGTTTTTATATGGATCAATGACTCCGGCGCTTATCTGGTTGGAGTTACGATCGGAAAACACAGGTTATTTGAACGTATCTCTCCTAAAAAATCCTGGGAAGGATTCTTTGGAGGATTGATTTTTACAGCGCTTTCCTCTCTTGTTTTTTATCATTTTGAATCGCATATTCCATATTATCATTGGATGGGAATGGCTGTCATGGTCGTTGTGTTCGGAACCTGGGGCGATTTGGTTGAATCGCTTATGAAGAGAACGTTGGGAGTGAAAGATTCCGGCAATGCTCTTCCGGGTCACGGCGGATTTTTAGACCGTTTCGACAGTCTCCTGTTTGCTGTTTACGGAATGTTTTTCTACGTTCAGCTGTTTATTCGAAATTAAAAGAGATCACGATCATTCGGGAAGATCCTTTAGAAATAGCCTGGGAATATTTCATCAGATCTTTATCAACTAGATCCGGGCGGTCTTTTTCAAAAATATCGGCCAGTCCGAAGCAAAATTTTATTTCAGGACAAACTTTAACGATCGGCAGGTAAAAATCACAACCGAATCCGATTTCTAATCCGTAATCTATCGTTTTTAACAATAAAGCTTCCCCTTTTTTCCTCCCTAAATCCATAGAAGCATAAAGTCCCGCAAGAAAATACGGGCGGTAATTATTCAGCCTTTTTGATGCAAATTTTATATCTGCCGGTATTGTGAGGTAGTTGGATCGGACACTTGTTTTGTATATTTCATCCAGGGTTTTTTCCTTGAACAGAAAAGATTTATCTCCGAAATGAATGGACGGAGTTGTACGCAGGCTCATATAAGGATTCAAATATAATTCAGCAAGAAGACCTACCGAAAAACCCGGAGAATAATTGGGGATCTGGGCATACCAGGTTTCGCCGTTATCGCCGGTATATCCGGAATTATTAATGATCATATCCTGAAAATTGAGTCCGACGGAAAGCCCAAAATGGTAAAACCTCTGATCTCCATAAGGCTGATTCTGTACCTTCATTTTTTGAGCCTGAAGCGTACAGGAACACACACATAGAATACCGGCAATATAGATTATTTTTTTCATGACAATCTTCCTTAGCTATTTTAACGTACAAATCATTCGGATATTGTAAACTTTGTTTTATTTCCGATTTTTAAGTATATTTGCAGGTCAAGTGAAACAAGCCCATGGAGAAATTAGAAGATAAAGTCCCGGAAAATACTGAAATTGAGAATATTGAGAATGTCGATCCTTCCGGTGATGGACATTCTGACTATAGAGTGCCTGCCTCAACAGATACGATAAGCAAACATCAGTTGTCGGGAATGTACCAGAACTGGTTCCTGGATTATGCTTCGTATGTAATTCTGGAGCGTGCGGTGCCGCATATCAACGACGGTTTGAAGCCCGTGCAGCGCCGTATCCTGCACACTATGCGCAGGTTGGAAGACGGACGTTACAACAAGGTCGCAAATATAGTGGGAGAGACCATGAAGTTTCACCCGCACGGAGATGCTTCTATTGGAGATGCTTTGGTGCAATTGGGACAAAAAGACCTGCTTATTGATTGTCAGGGAAACTGGGGAAATATCCTTACCGGAGACGGGGCTGCCGCTCCCCGGTATATAGAGGCCAGGTTGTCCAAGTTCGCTCTGGATGTTGTTTTTAATCCGAAGACTACGGAATGGAAACTTTCGTATGACGGAAGAAACAAAGAACCGGTCACCCTGCCTGTCAAATTCCCGTTGTTGCTGGCGCAAGGAGTAGAAGGTATTGCCGTAGGCCTTTCATCAAAAGTTCTTCCTCATAACTTCAATGAATTACTTGACGCGTCGGTATCGTATCTGAAAGGAGAAGAATTCAGAATTTATCCCGACTTCATGACCGGCGGTTACATTGATGTAAGTAAATACAATGACGGAGAACGCGGAGGCTCGGTAAAAGTGCGTGCAAAAATCAATAAGATTGATAATAAAACATTGGCAATTACCGAAATCCCATTCAGTAAGACGACAGCCACACTCACCGAATCTATTCTTAAAGCCAACGACAGGGGAAAGATCAAGATCCGTAAGGTCGATGATATGACGGCCAGAAACGTGGAAATCCTCATTCATCTGGCTCCGGGAGTATCTTCCGATAAGACCATAGACGCTTTATATGCGTTCACTGATTGTGAAGTCAGTATTTCCCCCAACTGTTGTATCATTGAGGATAATAAACCTCACTTTATGAATATTTCGGATGTCCTGAGACATTCTGCGGATGCTACTTTGAGTTTGTTGAAGCTCGAACTGGAAATTCATAAGGGAGAACTGGAAGAAAGCCTTCTTTTTGCTTCTTTGGAAAAAATATTTATCGAAGAACGGATCTATAAAGATAAAGAATTTGAAAATGCTAAAACGATAGATGCTGCGATCGCTCATATCGACAAGCGATTGGATCCGTTTAAACCGGATTTTATCCGGGAGATCAATCGTGAGGATATCGTCCGTTTACTCGAAATCAAAATGGGACGTATCCTGAAATTCAATAAGGATAAAGCCGACGACTTGATTGCCGGTTATAAAGATCAGATCGAAAAGATTTTATACAACCTGGGACATATTGTTGAATATACGATCGATTGGTTTGCGAATCTGAAAGAGAAATACGGTAAAAACTATCCGCGTAGAACCGAATTGCGAAACTTCGATACCATCGAGGCTGCTAAAGTGGTTGAAGCAAACGAGAAATTGTATATCAACCGGGAAGAAGGTTTTATCGGTTATGGATTAAAGAAAGATGAGTACATCTGTAATTGTTCGGATATTGATGATATTATTATTTTCTTCAAAGATGGAAAATATAAAGTGTTGAAAATCAGCGAGAAAATGTTTGTTGGTAAAAATGTATTGTACCTCAATGTTTTCAAACGGAATGATAATCGCACCATATACAATGTAATATACAGGGATGGTAAGCTTGTCCCGCATTACATCAAGCGGTTTGCCGTGACGGGAGTGACGCGCGATAAAGAATATGACCTGACACAGGGTACTCCGGGAAGCCGGATTGTTTATTTCTCGGCAAATCCGAATGGAGAGGCCGAAACGATCAAGGTCATCCTGAAACCGAAACCACGTCAGAAACTACTGGTCTTTGACAAGGATTTCAGCGATATTGCGATCAAAGGCCGTCAGTCGATGGGAAATATCCTTACCAAAGCGGAAGTACATAAGATTTCCCTGAAACAAAAAGGCGGTTCTACGCTTGGAGGACGTCAGGTCTGGTTTGA
>JAIRZF010000179.1 GCA_031267385.1 Dysgonamonadaceae bacterium
AAGGCGTGCTGGCATTTAATTCCATTTACGACCATTTGAAAGTAGTAGAAGTATGCGCTCCGAAAGGGATCCATGTAATGGTGGAAAAACCGTTGGCGGTAAGCCCGGAACATGCAGGAAAAATGGTTGAACTGGCGAAGAAATACAAGACATTAGTGCTGACCAATTACGAAACTACCTGGTATCCGAGTAACCGGAAAACATTTCAAATCGTTGTTAATGAGCGCTCTATCGGAGATATCAGGAAAGTAATTGTGTGCGATGGACATCGGGGACCTAAGGAAATCGGCGTCAATGTCGAATTCCTGGAATGGTTGACCGATCCGGTATTAAATGGGGGAGGGGCCGTTATTGATTTTGGTTGCTATGGCGCAAATTTAATGACCTGGCTGATGAAAAATCAATCTCCGCTTTCCGTTTCGGCAACTTTGCAGCAAATAAAACCGGAAGTTTATCCCAAAGTGGATGACGAAGCGACGATCGTATTGACTTATCCCAAAGCTCAGGCAATAATACAAGCCTCCTGGAATTGGCCGTTCGACCGGAAAGATATGGAAGTCTACGGAACCTCCGGATATGTCAAAGCCCTAAATGCTACAGACTTCAGTTACCGGTTATCAAGAGAAAACGCTGCTGTTCAGGAAAAATTACCGGCATTGCCGCAACCCGTCAACGAACCGTTCCGATATTTTGCCGCTGCAATCAGAGGAGAAATTAACGTGAGCGAATATGATTTATCATCACCTGAAAACAATTTATTAGTAGTTAAAATACTTGATGCAGCCAGAAGAAGCGCTCAGACAAAACAGGCTGTCACATTACGCCCCTAATGAAGCCAACGATATTACGTTAATTCCATCCGAGCGCGTATAACTGATTCCTGTTCCGGTAATAATATTTAATGATTTTGGCGGTTCGGTTTTTGTATTATCCAAAATAGATACCAATTTATTAAGATTGGCAGCCGCTTCTTCAATCTGCCCCATACCGAGTTTTATTTCAAAAGCAGCCCAGTCTCCATTGTATTTTTGAACAATGGAATCTACCTCCAAACCGCTCGAATCGCGGTAATGATAAACTTTTGCATCGTTTACCTGCGCATAAACCCGAAGGTCGTGCGTAACCAACGATTCAAACAGGAAACCGGTAAAATTGAGGTTATTGAGGAGGGACTTCATATTGCCTCCAATAGCTGCAACCGAAAGACTAACGTCGGTAAAATGACGCTTGGGCGATTTTCTCAATGAAGCGGACGAACGGATATGTGGATTCCAGGTAGGTTGTTCTTCCGTAATCATTAAGCGGCTAAGTGCATCAAGATAATCGTAAATAGTAGGACGAGAAATGTCGTTGTTGTCCTTTTCCCGAATATCAGCTTCAAGTGTCGTAATGTCAACTATTGTCGCCGTATTTCTGGCAAGAGAACGTAAAAGATTCCGTACTTTAAGCGGATCGCGTTTCACATCTGAAGCACGGCTCATATCTACTTCGGTAAGTAATTCAATATATGCACGATTTAAATCTATCGCCTGAGAAATATTTTTACCCAACAAAGTAGGAAAACCGCCGATAATTATCTTTTCAACAATAAATTCCAATTCTGTCGGCTCGTCATAAATATCGACACCCGCACCTTCAAACAGAGCTTTCATACTTACTTTACCGGAAGAAAATCCTAATTCCTGCCACGACATCGTACGCATATTAAGCGTGGTAAACCGACCTGCGCCCGAATGCATTTTTACGGTCTCTACCGGATTGGCCGAACCTGTGAGAATAAATTGCGCTGTTTGACGACGATCGTCAATTTCGTGCCGGATATAATTCCATAACTTGGGTTGTATCTGCCATTCATCAATCAAACGGGGTGTTTTTCCAAGTAACAGCCGTTTGGGTGCAGTTTCTATCAGTGTCGTTACCTGCACGTCTCTATCAACATTCAAAACACTGCGGGTAAACTGCTTTGCAGATTCGGTTTTTCCACAAGCTTTTGCTCCGCGTATAAGCACAGCTCCTGAAGAATCAAGTTTTCTTTGCAATTCATTATCTGTCAAATCTATTAATGTATGCCATCGCTTTTTTGATTGTGATATAGACTACAAAGATAATACTTATTTTACATTTTTAGAACAATTCACTTTACATTTTTGGAGCAAATCACTTTACATTTTTGGATCAAATCATTTTACACTTTTAGAGCAAATCATTTTACACTTTTAGAGCAAATTATTTTACACTTTTGGAGCAAATCATTTTACACTTTTGGAGTAATTCACTTTACACTTTTCAAAACTGCGAATAAGGCATCGGAGACAACAACCTGACCTGATTATTCGTAGCAGTGTATTTGTATTCGGGATCATTTTTCATGCGATTCCAATCCGGATGAGCGCTGAAAGCTTTCCATACGTCGTTACGTGTCGGCTCATCTTTATGCCATGTCAGGTAAATCAGAGCGGGCATATACATCCCAGCCAGTATTTCGCCATAACATACGGAATGAATACCGACTTTGTCGAAAAGATCTATTTCGTCCGTATTGAACATCTTGATTTTACGAAAGTTCGCATCTTCGTTCGGACTGTGGTAGAGCCGGAATTCAAATAAAGTGCGGTTTTTATCGGGCATTCGCATCACGGGTATTTTATCGAATGCTTCACACAAATAAGTTTCGTAGTCCGAATAAACAGGATTGGGAGCGGTCGCTTCGAAAAAAGGGCGGGCTGACCTGAGATAATCCTTGTCGGTACAAACAGCTTGTTTCACCTTATAATAAGTCTGAAGGTCAGGATAAACAAACAAGAGATAACGTTGTTCCTTTTCTTCTTTTTTGTAAGGTGCAAAAGCTCCGACGGAAACTTTGTAACGGTTATACGCGGGTATTAATGTTTCTTTGAAAAAAGTGTCAAGACCGGTTCCATCACCGGTAAGCGTGTAAATACGCCATTCATAAATTTGTTTTTTTACGGAACCGATTTCTTTTTCAGATGCGAAACCCTTAAAAATAAATGTTGCGATCAGCATAAGATACAACATGAAAAAAATTCTGTGTTTCATACGATTATCAGGTATTAAAAAGTCAGGATAATTTCAATATTCGATTACAAATATATAAATATTTTCTTTCATTACCGGAAATCCTTGCATTTTACAAAAGAAATATTTAACTTTGCACCGCATTTGAAAGAATGCAGTCATTCTTCCTTAGCTCAGTCGGTTAGAGCATCTGACTGTTAATCAGAGGGTCCTTGGTTCAAGTCCAAGAGGGAGAGCGCAGACAATCAAGCAGTTGCGAACGAAACGTAGCTGCTTTTTTATTTTAAAGTTCGTCGCACTTTCGTATTATTTTTTCTATTGATATGGGCGCCCTCCGGGCAATTTTTCACTTGACTCGGATGAAATCGACAGAGTCGATTAACCCCTTAATATATTCTTAATTCTTCCGAAATAATGTCGTAATAATTTGAAAGTTCCTTTGTAACCAAAAGATCAAGGCAAAATTTATATGGTTAGAAAAATTCAGTTTTTATTAGGCATTTTTTTTATAATTACGAGTAAATTGGCTGCTCAAACCGGAACCATCGAAGGAATTGCAACAGATAAAAGAACAGGAGAGGCAATTATCGGCGCTATTGTATCAATCCCTTCTTTGAATAAAGGAACTACGACCGATTTCAATGGAAAATTCAAAATCGATGAATTATTACCTGGAAAATATTCATTGAAAGCGAGTTATCTTTCATACAAATCAATTGAAATGATTGATATTGAGGTTGTTGCAAACAAAACAACAGCAATTTCCATTTCTATGGCAGAAAATGAAACACAATTGACGGAAGTAGTCGTTACCGGAATACGAAGAAGTAATACCGAAATAGCAATGCTCCAGGCTCAAAAAACAGCATTGATCGTGACAAGCGGAGTTTCTTCCCAACAAATTACCCGTACACAAGACAAAGACGCTTCGGAAGTAATCAAACGTATTCCTGGAATTTCGATTATCGATGATAAATTCGTAATAGCAAGAGGTCTATCCCAACGTTATAATAACGTGTGGATCAATAACAGCGCCGTCCCAAGTTCCGAAGCGGACTCCCGGTCATTCTCATTCGATATCATTCCCAGTTCCCAGATTGAAAATATTACAATCGTAAAATCACCTTCACCCGAATTACCTGCGGATTTTTCAGGCGGATTTATCAAAGTGGCTACCCAAAATATGCCTTCCGAAAATTCTTTCCAGGTAAATTACGGAATGAATTATAATACTAAAACAACATTCGGGGATTTCAAATACAATCCGGGAAGTGATACCGACCGACTCGGATTTGACAACGGTTACCGGAATACGAAAAATATCATTCCCGCCAGATTGGATAATAACAATTCTACCCTGATAGATGCAGCAACAAAAGAGGGATTCAATAACAACTGGAATATAAATACGAAAACGATACTACCCGATCAACGTTTTTCGATGGTACTCAATCGTCGTTTCGAGACGGAAACCCGTAAACAATGGGGACTGATTGCCGCACTCAACTACAGCAATACATTCCGGACTTATCTGAACGTTGAAAATTCACGTTTCGGAGTATACGATACCAAAGATGATCTGCCGACTTATAAATACAAATACAACGATGACATCTACACAAATGATGTAAGATTAGGAGGAATGTTCAATCTTACATTTATTCCCAACCCCAATCACAAATTTGAATTCCGGAATATCGTGAATCAACTTGGGAAAGATCGTTATACGGAACGTTCAGGATACCAATATATAAGCGGATATTATAAACAGGAAAAAAATGAATATTTGTATTCCAGTCGCACGACTTATTCGGGACAATTCAGTGGAAATCACACATTTTTCAATAAAAATAAACTGGATTGGACCGCCGGATTTTCCTATTCCAATAAAAACCAACCCGATCGCCGTATCATCGAACGGGAAGAAAACGGGAATGTCGATGATAAATATTATGGGAAAATGGAAACGGATCAAAATGAAATATTCCGCGACTTCATAAAATTAAATGAGTATATTTATTCTTTTACAACAAATTACAATCACAATTTCAATTTTGCTTCCCTCAATCCTACTCTAAAAACGGGAGCCTATGCCGCATACCGGGATCGTGATTATTCGACCAGGGCTTTTTATTACCGCTGGAAATACGATGCTTTTCCAACTGATTTCCCTTACAGAGATGTTATAAACCGGATTCTGGTTCCCGAAAATTATGGTTCGGACAAATTGTATATTTACGAAGATACGGATAATCGGGACAGCTATTCCGGAAATGACTTGGAGCTGGCCGGATACCTTGCATTCAATATCCCTCTCGATCCGTTCAATATTTATGCAGGGGTACGTTATGAATACAACAAGATGTCCGTAACGAATTACACCTCCATCAAGGAATTCATAAAAAGGACGAATGACTACGGTCAAAGTAACTTGTTTCCATCTGTAAACGCTTATTATACAATCAATAAAGAAAATATGTTGAGGTTCGCATATGGCGTTTCTGTCAACAGGCAGGAATTTCGTGAAGTATCGTCTTCATCTTACTATGATTTCGAATTATTCAGTATGATCAAGGGAAATCCGGATCTCAAACCGGCTCATATTCAAAATATTGATTTAAGATACGAATATTATCCCTCCGCTTCCGAGCTGATTTCCATTGCGTTTTTTTATAAACATTTCAAAAATCCAATCGAATGGACTTATATTGATGCCGGAGGAAGTTACACGTATACCTTTGAAAATGCAGAATCGGCCGGAAACTTCGGACTGGAAGTCGATATCAAAAAAAATCTGGAGTTTATTGGAATGAAAAATTTCAATCTGACATTCAACGGTTCTCTCATCGACAGTAAAGTCTTCTTCAGTGAGAATAGCCGGGAACACGACCGTGCAATGCAGGGACAATCGCCTTACCTGATCAATACGAGTCTTTTTTATCAGAATGAAAAGTGCCGGTTCAGTGCAGGATTGTTGTACAACATTATCGGTAAACGGATTGTAGGTATCGGTCAGAAAGACGGTAGTGAGGAGGGATCCATCGACAACGATGTTCCTGACTTGTACGAAATGCCCCGTAATGTACTGGATTTTACTATCAGTAAAAAATTCGGGAAATTAGTAGAACTCAGCGCAGCCGTCAAAGACATCCTCGCCCAGGATTTCGTGTTCAAACAGTTTCCTAAATTCCATGACAAAAACGGGGAATTAGTCGCACGTAATCAAACATCGAGGAAATTCGCCACAGGCCAAAATATCTCAGTCTCTGTAAAACTAAATTTTTAATAGCAACAAATCAAGTTTTATTAACTTAATCAGAAAAGAATGAAAACTATCAAATTTTTGAATTTTATGATTATGGCTTCCATAATCTCTCTTATGACGGTAGGTTGTAGTGATAATAATTCACCTGACAATCCGGAAGAAGAACAAATCTTCTTTGGCGACGGGACTCAAATTGGTAATGGGGAACAAGAGTTCAATATCACAGGCACACACACTCTGACAAAAGGCGCTTATACTCTGAAAGGATGGGTATATATTATGGATGGAGCCTCATTAACCATTCCCGCAGGAACAATTATTAAAGGAGATAAAGATACGAAGTCCGCAATAATTGTACAAAGGGGTGGTAAATTATATGCTCAGGGAACTGCAAACTCTCCGATTATATTTACTTCCGGAGCGCCTAAAGGAAGCCGTAAGCCGGGAGACTGGGGTGGAATCATCCTTTGCGGTCGTGCTAAAAACAATTTGGGAGAAATGACCGTAGAAGGAGGTCCGAACGCCATGCACGGAGGGAATGACGACAATGACAATTCCGGCGTTTTGAGTTACGTTCGCGTGGAATTCGCAGGTTATCCCTTTAAAGTCGATCAGGAAATCAATGGAATCACTTTCGGTTCCGTAGGTAAAACAACCCAAATAGATCATCTCCAGGTTTCTTACTCCAACGACGACTCATTCGAGTGGTTCGGAGGTGCGGTCGATGCAAAATACCTGATTGCTTATCACGGTTGGGATGATGATTTTGATACCGATAACGGATTTTCCGGAAAACTCCAATTCCTGCTGGGAGTACGCAATCCTAAAATCGCAGATACTTCTTTATCCAATGGGTTCGAATCTGATAATAATGCCGACGGAACGACAGCATCTCCGAATACTTCCTGTATTTTCAGCAATGTGACGCTGGTAGGGCCAATCGGACAGGCCTCCGATTTTACCAACACCAGCGAATACGTCACAGGAGGAAACTACAATCCGCAAAACGGTTCCAAAACCGGAACTTTTCAAGCTGCAATGCAAATCCGGAGAAATTCTAAATTGAACTGTTTTAATTCCGTAGCCATGGGTTATCCGGTCGGTTTATTGCTGGATAATCAGAAAGGTGATACACAAGGCGCCGCTACTGACGGATCGCTGGAAATCAACAACTTATATTTCGCTCAGGTGACAATTATCGGATCTGACGTCAATAAAAGCTGGGAAGATAATTATTCAACAAACGGCGTTGACATGGTATCAGGCAAAGAATCGTTTTCACATACCTATTTCAGCGCTCAGACAGGAAACAGATACCTCAATTTGATCAGCGATTTGAAACTTAAACAACCCAACAGCTCTCTCTCCGATCCCAATTGGGGACCGGTCTCCGGAAGTCCTCTGACCGGGAAAACAGGATTGTTCGATAATGCAATGCTGTCTTCCGGATTCGATAAAACGGACTATATCGGAGCTTTCAAAAGCGACTCGGATGCGGACAACTGGACTAAAGGATGGACAAATTTCGATCCGCAGAATGCAGACTACTAAAAGCATTGATATTCCTACATTACTACAAGGGGTGAAACGATGTGAAATCCGTTTCACCCCGTTTGGGAATAAATAATTTTAAAGCCTTACGTGTACATATCCACATGAGCGTATCAATATTGTCTAAAATTGTTACCATCCCGGATTATTGCCCAGTTCTTGTTCGTTAGAAAGTGAATTTAGCCAACTGAGAGGTATCGGACGGAGTTTGAATTTGCTGTTGTACGTATCCTGCGTCAGCAAGGTTGTTCCGACATTGCGGACGTCCCAGTTATATTGGAGTACACGTTCAACCAACAAGCCTGTTCTCTGAAGGTCATTCCACCGTGGTACTTCCCCTAAAAGTTCCCTGCCTCTTTCATCCAGAATGTTATTGAGGGTTACAGTTCCTGTGAAATCGGGTAATCCTGCTTCGGGCGCATTATTGGCGGCACGGTTACGCACCTTGTTGATCCATAACAGTGCATTCGGGTTGTCGTTCAATTTCACGGCTGCTTCGGCTGCAATCAGGCAAGTTTCGGCAAGCCTGAATATGTAGATGTTGCGCGTACCGGTACCGGTGTTGCCTGAGCTCCACTGTACGTTAGCGTCCTTGAATTTCCATACGGGATTCCACGCGCGGGTAGTACCGTTTGACGACTGGTATCCCATTTTAAAATAATCATTCCCGTCCGTATCAGGCGACATATCGCCCGGATTGCCTGTGGGATAATTGAAAATCTTGTAAGGATGAGCTTTCGCCAACTGAGCGTCTTTCTCCACTTGTATCCAGAATTTGTACTTTGCATCCGTCGGCACGGGGAAGTACAGACAGGTATCGCCTACTGCAAATGAACCTGCTACAGCATTTGTGGCCGCGAAGAAATTCTGCCCGCGATTGGTTCCATCGGTGGATGCTACAGGATCTGCATTTAACGGACTCATGAATGTTACCGATGCACGCCGGTCTTTCAACCAGTCGAATTGCATGTATGCCTGTTTGGTTGGCATTACCGTTGCCCAGTCGTTACTGTATATAACGGATTGTCCCAATCCTTGAAATCCTTCCCTGTAAGGAAATAGATAATACATGTGCCAGTTGTTGTTATTATAATTGGCTGCGTTGGCAAATCCGATGTTAAACAGTATTTCGTTGTTCCTTTGGTTTGCATGGCGATGTACCATCATATAGTCGTCAAGAAGTTCATGTCCGGAACTGTTGAAAACATCCGTAGCATCATTGAACGCATTGGTGAAATCCTGAGGCGTACCGAAAGACAGATATCCGCGGGTGAGGTATACCAATGCGCGGAGATGTTTGGCTGTAGCCCGCGACACCCGGCCATAAGCGGCGCCGGTTTGTCGCCATGGCAACAGGTTGAGGTTGGCTTCAGAGAGGTCGCTTAATATCTGGTCGTAAAACTCCTGCTCCGAGTTGTATTGGTGGGCGGTTACCGGCGCCATATACTCAGTAGTGATAAGCGGCGCCTGTCCCCAGTTACGGATAATTTCGAACAGATATAAGGCGCGAAGCGCTTTAACTTCAGCCACCCTTTGCGCCAATACATCCGGCGACAGGGCATCTCGTCCCGTAGTTATCACGCTGCCGGAACGCCCGATGGCGGCATTGAAATTTTTCAAACCGTTAAAAAGGCTGGTCCATAAACCGGAGACAGTGCCGTTACCCGAATTGTATTGAACCGTATAGGAATTGAGAACATTCGGATTATCCGTCCTGTTGAAAGTCCCCAAATCCGTGCCTAAATGAGCCAAACTATAATAGTTTGTTGAATTATAAACGCTTTTCAACGATGCGTAGCATCCGGTGACTAAACTTTCATAACCATCTTTCGTGGCATAGTATGCTTCGGCGCCTTGACTTGAATAATTCACCTCGTCAATAAAACTTGTACAGGAGGTTATTGCGAGTCCAATTAAGAGGACGATGAAATATAAATTTTTCATATGTACGTATTTAATTTGTTTTTTAATGGTCATATGGAACCGGTGCATTGTTGACTACGTCGATTACTTCGTAATTCATACGCATGGGTGTTATGAATCATACCGGTTTCATATTCTTTATTATTATTTTAGAATGATACATTGATGCCCAAAAGCGTATTACGGGTCATAAAGTCCGTAACGTTGATATTATTGGCCGCTTGCCCCGGATCAAACCCGATATAATCGGTGAAAGTGAACGGGTTTTGTACCGTGCAATAAAAACGGAACTGACTTAGTCCGAGATTTTTTAATATTTTTTTAGGCAAAGTATAGCCCAATGTAGTATAACCAACTTTCAAAAAATCGGTTTTAAAATAAGTATGCGTACCTTCATTGCGATAATTACCCATATTTGAGGGTTGCGCCGTTGAATTGGTCGGATTCTCAGGCGTCCAGTAATCTTTTTTCAAATTATTGAAATTGTGATTATTGGCTTCCAATGCAAACGATACGTAAAATGGAGAATTGTTAATTGCTCCCGCCTGAAAATACATATTGAAGCTAAAATCAAAGTTCCTGTAATTAAAGACGTTAGTCATACCCCCAATCCAGTCCGGAGTACGCTTGCCGTAGATAAAACGGTCTTTGTCGTTAATAACTCCATCGCTATTCCAGTCACGAACCTTATATTGACCGGGTTTCTGGCCATATTTGGCTGCTTCGGTCTCCTCACCTAACTGCCAGACACCTAAGGTTTGATACCTCCAGTTGATATCAATAGGCTGATTGATGATCCACTTGTTAGCGAAGTTGCCTGTCATTCCTTCTATTTGAGGTGAATATACTCCCAAATCTTCTTTGAAAGCCAAATCGACAATTTCATTTTTGTTGTATGCAAGATTGAAATTGGTAGTCCATTGAAAATCGCGGGTTTTGATGTTAACAGTGTTAAAGGTCATTTCAATTCCACTGTTTCTCACAGAGCCGACATTATCGGTTACCGATGAATAACCGGTTGTAACAGGTACGGCGCGGGGCATGATCAAATCCGTTGTTAACCTGTTGTACAGTTCTATACTTGCAGTAAGCCTGGAATCAAAAACTCCCAAATCAAGTCCAAGGTTATACTCTGTCGAACGCTCCCAGGAAAGTTTCGTATTACGCAGATTGTTGGGAACCGTTCCTACCACACCGGTACCTGAATCTCCTAATACAGCATATTGAGACCCTGAAATCGTTCCTTCGGTGGAATAGGCGCCGACCGAATCATTTCCTGTTTGTCCGTAACTCAACCGAAGTTTAAAGTTAGAGAGCCAGGCCAGATTTTTCATAAACGCTTCTTCGGAAATACGCCATGCAATCGCTACCGACGGGAATAATCCCCACTTGTTACCTTTGGCAAGTTTCGACGAACCGTCATAACGAACAGACGCTGTGAATAAGTATTTATCCATCAGTGAGTAATTGGCTCTTGCCAGATACGACATCAGAGAAGTCTGCGAATAGGATGATTGAGAACTGTTGGTTGTACCGCCTTGTAGATTATACCATAATGAGTTGAATGATAACGAATTTCCAAGTCCATACAACCCTTCCATTACATTCTGCTGCATGGAATAAACACCTGTCAGATTCAAATTATGGACGCCTTTGCGCCATTGATAATTAATGATGTTGTCCCATACATAATCGGTATAATCGTTCTTTCGGTAGTTACTGGTCGCCTTGTTTGCTCCCTGATTCGCCCTTGTCCATGTTCCACGGTATTGTCCTTGCATATCTTTTAAGAAACGGGGGGAGAAAGAAGACCTTAACTCCAGTCCTGCTATGGGAGTAACAGTCAGATAAACATTTCCCAACAAATTGAGACTCTTGGTTCGATTGATCTCATTTTCATTGGTAACCAGTGAATTGTACGTTCCGCTGCCACTGAATCTCCACTGCTCGGTACCATCCACAAGGCTATAGGGATGCTCTGTGGGTCGATGACGCAGCGCATCCATTGCCAAGTCGCTGTTACCGGTGTTGCGGGTTGAATAAGTCAGATACAGACTGCCGCCAAAAGTAACCTGTTTGGATATGTTCACATCTGTAGCCGACCGCATCGTGTAACGGGTAAAATCCTGAGGGTTAACCATGCCGTCTTCATAATAATATCCTCCTGAAAAAAGATACTTTGCCGTTTCTGTCCCGCCCGCTGCCTGCACCGAGTGGTTCGTGATAAAAGCCGGATTTGATATAGCGTCTATCCAGTCAAAATAATTATGGTCTTGAACCGCTTTCAATTCGGAAGGATTGGTAAAGATGTCTTCATCCGCCCTGTACACATTATTGTTCAAGGCTCTATATGATTCGCGGGCTAACTGTACCCATTCATCTCCCGACATCATTTCCGGCAGATTCGTATACGATCTCCAGCCTCCATATCCCGAATAAGTTATCTTTGGCTTTCCTACCGCTCCACGCTTGGTTGTTACAAGGATAACCCCATTTGATGCGCGTGAGCCGTAAATAGCTGTCGAAGATGCATCTTTCAGAATATCAATCTTTTCAATATCGTCGGGATTAATAGTTTCCAAACCCGACGTATTTCCGGTTTGACCGTTGCCCGACACCGTCGGAACAGGTATTCCGTCAATCACTATTAAAGGCGAGTTTGTTCCTGATATGGAACTTAACCCGCGAATGGTAATATCGAAAGTTCCACCCGGCTTGTTGTTGTTCCTGATGATATTCACACCGGAAACAGCTCCCGTCATGCCACCGTACGTATTCGTTTGACCGCTCGCCTGAATTACAGGCATGGATACTGAACCTACGGCCCCCGTCAGGTCGGAACGTTTTAAAGAACCATACCCTACTACAACAACCTCGTCCAGCAGTTTGGAATCTTCCTCCATCACGACTTCAAGCGCCGTTTGATTTCCGATAGTCATTATCTTCGTTACAAATCCCAGATAACGGAATTCCAGTTTAGATCGGGTATCAGGTACCGTAATCCGGAATTTACCATCCGTGTCGGAAGCAGTCCCGATACCAGTGCCGACCACAGTAACGGAAACTCCCGTAAGCGGTTCTCCATCAACGTCCTTCAAAACGCCGGTTACTTTAATGTTTTCCTGAGAAATACTCGTTTCTTCTTTTTCATCAGCATAAATAAATCCGTTGTAACAGTTTCCTCCGCAGAGCATTAGAAAAGCCAACAAAACGGATTTTCCGAATAAGTTAATTGTGAATTTCTTCATAACCATGTTTATTAATATAAATGAATTTACGATTTTTAGTTTTTCATTTTAATGATGACAAAAGTATGCGTACAAATGGTAAAATTGTTGTCGTTCTGTGAATTTTTAGTCTAAAAATAATAATATTGGACTTATTTTGAATTTTTAATGACAAAGTTATTTTGATTTCCACACAAAATAAGTCTGAAAATATTTTCGGACTAAAGGAATTTGAGATTTGAAATGATTTTACTAACTTTGTAATCAAATGGGAGGTACAGATGAGAAAAGTTCTTTTTCTTTTTCTTTTACTTATGTTTTCGGAAAATCTATTTCCCGTTTCTCCTTTCTGCCCTGATTTACATTTTACTACAATAAATATGGATAATGGGCTTTCCAATAATACGATCAATGTTATTTATAAAGATTCTGTCGGGTTTATCTGGTTGGGAACACAAAACGGATTCAACCGCTTTGACGGAATTAATGTGGAAGTATATCCCGACTTTAACAATGAAACCATCTATACAATCTGTGAAACAGATTCCGACCGGTTGTGGGTGGGAACAAATTTTGGGCTTAAAGTCTTATCAAGGAAATCCGGTTCCATTCAGACAATCGAATTGCCCGGCGTCAACTCTACAGCTGTCCGCGCTTTGAAATTTCATAACGATACCCTGTACATCTGCACGAATCATGGTCTGTTTACCCAAAAGGATAATTCCATCAAAAAAACCGGAATAAATGTAACCGGACATCTGACGGGAATGATAATTGATTCCGAAGGTAACTACTGGCTAACAAGTGGTGACGGATTGATTTACTACGATCCTCACAACCGGAAATACGAAAAATACCGCTACTCTTCCACCAATAACATATTGAACAAATTTCATTGTTTAATTCAGGTAGAATCGAAAATTTATATCGGTTCCGAAAATGCGGGAATTCTCGTTTTCGATATCCCATCCAAAACTTTTATCCGCTTTATGGATCTGGGAAACAATTGCATCCTGAATCTGAACTTTTATCAAAACAAATTATACGCGGGAACAAACGGTAGCGGATTGAAAATAATCTCTTTGGAAGATCAATCCGTATCATCCATCACTCATGACCCGAATAATCCTTACGGCATCAGCTCAAATGCCATCTATTCCTTTTTACTTGATAACGGAACTTTTTGGATCGGGACTTTTTTTTCCGGATTGAATTATAACATCATTTCAAAGAATATCTTCCAGGTTTATTCTCTTCCGGGGAAATTAAATACCCTTGATCTGAATGTCCGTTCTTTCCGGATCGGGGATGACGGACGGAAAATCATCGGTACACGAAACGGATTCTTTTTCATCTCGGAAAAAGAAGCTGTCTTCAGAAATTTTTCATCGGAAAATACCGATGTCTTGAAATCGAACATTATCCTGAGTGTTTTCCCCTGGAATGATCAATTTCTGATTGGGACATACAGTGGCGGATTATATATTTTCAATCCTCAAACGATAACTCTATCAGAATTCAGAGATGAACAATTATTCACCAATAATTCTTTTTATTCTTTCACTTCGGATAAAGACAAACAAATCTGGTTCGGGACATTAAGCGGAGTGATCTGCCTCGATCCCAATACCGGAAAAATAGAACAGTATACTTCATCCAATTCGGGATTAACGGATAACTTGGTATATAGTATTTTATGCGATTCGGATAACCGGATATGGATTGGCACGGCCGAAGGTGTATGTCTGTACGACAATAAAAACAAAACGATTCGGAAAGATATTTTTCCAACCGGTTTTAATCCAAATCTGAAAATGATCCGGCATCTCTATCAGGATAGTTCGGGAGATATCTGGATTTGCAGTGAAAAAAACGGCCTGGTTCAGATCAATAAGTCATTGTCTGCAGGAAAACACTACACGGATAAAAACCTGCTTCCGGACATTTTTGCTATCAGCACGATAGAAGACAGCTTCGGATACATCTGGATTTCAACGGCAAAAGGATTAATCCGCTTTGATAAACAAACCGGCAATTATTTCCTCTTCTCATTAACCGATGGAATACCGGCTCCAATGTTCAATCATTCGGTTCAAAAGGACGAAAAAGGGACTGTCTGGTGGGCCAATGAAAAAGGATTGTTATATACCATGCCGCCGGAAAACCCGGAAATATATTCGGAAAAGAAACCCATTGTCATCACGGCCGTATATATCGGAGGAAAAAGAATAAAACCGGGAACTTCTTCCTTACAATATGTTCCTGAATTTACTTCCGTCATCAATCTCGAATCAGATCAGGACAACGTAGGTATTCGTTTTTCCGGGTTAGACTTCGGAATACTCAAATCCGAAATTTATGAATATAAATTGGACGGACGGGATTCTACCTGGAATAAGTTAATCGGACAAAACCAGATCAGTTACACCGATGTGAAACCGGGAAATTATAAACTTCATATACGAAAGGCAGGTAGCCTCGAACCGGAAAAGAACATACGGATTTTTAAGAAAAAGTCTTATGCGGCTTATTTTCGGACAGGTATCTTTATAATTATTATCCTGACAGGTATTTACTTTTACAGAATCCAACTCATACAATTAAGTAATCTGAAGAAAAAATTTGTCGATCCGGTAAAAAAACGAATGGATCATTCCGAAAAATATCAAAATTCCAAATTAGTGGAAGAAGAATCTATCCTGATCAGGAATGCTTTGCTCGAATATATGGAGCGGGAACAACCCTATCTGAACCCTAAATTGAAGCTGGCCGATGCTTCCGCTGCCATAAAATATCCTCAGGCAAAAATATCACAAGTATTAAATCAAAACTTGAAAACAAATTTCACCGATTTCGTCAATAAATATCGCGTAAACGAATTCAAGAAAAAAGCCCAGAGCGATTCAATCCATCAATATACCTTAACTGCTTTGTCGGAAAAGTGCGGATTTAACTCCCGAAGCTCTTTCTTTCATGTTTTTAAAAAAATAACCAGTCAAACTCCTTTGGAATTTTTAAAAGAATCGGAAATCGGTCGTACGCCGCCATTCCAATAAAATTCCTGAAAAATGACCGGTCAATAACTTACAATTCACAATTATTATTACCTTTGTCAAAACAAATTCACACATATATTAAATGTATATTATAAAAAATTTTCACAACACAACATGCAACGCGACTAGAATCAATGATTCTATCCACAATGCAACGTGCACTGCGACTAGAATCAATGATTCTGTTCACAATGCAACGTGCAACGCGACTAGAATCAATGATTCTGTTTACAATGCAACGTGCACTGCGACTAGAATCAATGATTCTGTACACAATGCAACGTGCAACGCGACTAGAATCAATGATTCTGTTCACAATGCAACGTGCACTGCGACTAGAATCAATGATTCTGTTCATACCAATCAGGAACAACCGATCAGCAAGTACTTAAATAGTTAAGTACTTAAATTTTTAAAATAAACTAATGGAAACAAAACTGAGAAAGCCCGAAACGGGCCGTTTCAACAACGCCGACCACGTGGAGTACCACGAAGTAACCTACCAAATCTGTGTCAAATACGCCTCATCAATCGGTGAACAACCGTTGATAAACACTTATTACACCGCCTTACAACAGGAAGTCGCTATCTACAAATGGATACGTAAAAGCGAATTCACTAAAAAGAAAGAAGGAGTCGATTACCAACGCGACAGCGTTTACATCGGCATGACGGGAATTGTCCGCGCCAACCTGAAAAA
>JAIRZF010000187.1 GCA_031267385.1 Dysgonamonadaceae bacterium
TTTATTGTTATTAAAATTTAACTGTTAGTGTCTGTAATATTCTCCTATCATTTCTTCGTATCCGGGGTCTTTCCAATAGATTGAATTTGTGCAGTATCTTTCCATTTAAAGACATATCCTTTAGCGCTCTTCGCATTTCTTCTTTTATTGCAAACCCCGGAAACGCTCCCGCTGCTTAGCCCTAAATAGATTTCAGCCTGATTCGCACTTTCAAATTCATTTATAAACACTCCATCCAATGTTAATTGAACGACCGGCTTTGAATGGTGGTGCAGTTTCCCATGCCGGCCCGAGAATCCTTTTGATGGCTTTTGTTTTAATATCCTATATCTATGTATCAGATTTTCAGAGCGAGTTACCCATTCGAGGTTATCCTTTTTGTTATCTGTCTTTATTCCATTTATATGATTAACCTCCGCTTTATTTTCGGGATTTGGAATAAAAACAATGGCAACAAGCCTGTGTATGGCAATTTTTTTTGCCACGTTATCAATGCTTATTGTAATACTGTTATAACTGCCATTGTAGAAAGGTTTTAATATTCTTTCATGAACAATGTGCCCTCTCCTGTTTCTTCTTTTTAAAGATTTAATTCTTCCATAATTAGATACCTGGTAGCATCCAAAATACCCCGGTATATCTTTCCAACTTTCGTCCATAGCAAGTTTATTTTAATTGGATCATATTTATCCGTGTATGAATTAATTATATTCTTTTATCATGTCCTCGTAACCAAGCTCGTACTTGTAGGGCAGATAACACCCCTGCTCGGTCATTGCCCATGCTTTGAACCTGTCCATCAGGTTTGACATTTCCTTAGTGTCCATCAGATGCGTTTCGTAATCGGTCTTTTCGACTTCTCCGGTCAGCCGGTTGAGACATTCTCTTTGGCCAAG
This sequence comes from Dysgonamonadaceae bacterium, assembly GCA_031267385.1. Classification (GTDB taxonomy): domain Bacteria; phylum Bacteroidota; class Bacteroidia; order Bacteroidales; family Azobacteroidaceae; genus BNXB01. The sequence goes on from JAIRZF010000187.1 coordinate 897, forward strand.
GATAACGCGCTTTATGTCCCGCTTGCAATCTTCCCGGCTTTCGTATCCGGCAAAGTCGGCGAGTACAGCTACCCAGACATGAAATAGATCGTTCTGGCTCAGGGTGCGCTTCGGGCGTTTTTCGGTAATCTCCGTTTTCTTTTTTTTCTCGATGAGTTTTTCGAGATAGGCGCGAGCGCGTTCAATGTCAAATGTTTTTGAGAAGTCGTAAAACATAGGTATTATTTTCTAATATTCCATATTAGTTCCTTCGTCCCAATAGTCGTCATGCCATATCATCTCATGTTCGGCAATCATTTTCCCAAGATTCGATTCCTGCATCTTCCAAAACCAATGGCTTGTCCGGTGTACTGCTTTGCCGTATTTCACGACACAGGGATTTCCGTACTTTAGTTTTGTAAGTTGTGTTCTTGCCGCATCTTCTTTTTCGAAAATCATAAAACCGTCCGCATCCTGCGACCACCATTTACTTTTATCCTTAGCCCTGTCAACTAATGCTAAAAAGGTGTATGGAGCGGATGTTATTATTTGATAACCGGCTGTTTCCGGTTCCCGCGGTATCAATGCGGAGTCAATTTTGCTGTTGTCCGCTTTCATTATTATGCAGTATCCCTTTTTCATCCTTCGTGTTTGTTGAAAATTTTCAAATCGGTAATCGTATCCCTGTGAGCATCTATAAATTCAATCAAATCTTCCACATGTTTTGTCAGCAGGGGAATATCACGCCCGGCAAGGTATGAATAATGCTCCGTGAACGTTTCGTAGGTGACGCCGCCTTTCTTTTCATTGATAAGGAGAATGTTGTATTCAAAATCTTGAATTTCATTCCCGTTTTTATTCAGGCAATACGGATATACGATATGCTGCCAGTGATTTCTGAATTTTCCGGCTGTGTATCTTGTTGTCGTTTTTATATCATGGATACTCACCGGCATTAATTCATCCAAATAGCCGTAAAGCAGCACGTCTCCATATACTGTCGGAAGGATAGCCTCCGTATATACCTGAGGCAATGCGCCCTTGTAATAGTCCGAAAATTCCCTGCAGATTGAAACCGGGAAAGTGAAGGTACGGCCGTTAAGCGTCGCTTTGATTGCGGTTGTGCGCCATTCCGTTTCTTTCGTATCGGGATTTACGGAAGGCGTTTTTATGCTTTCAACCTGCATTTTTTCTGATTTCCGGTTGAGTATCAGGCAATCCACAATCTCGTTGAACGCCGTGCCGCGATCGGCTTTTTCACTGTCGAACGGAACGCGGTTTATCCTGTCTAGCAGGGATAACCGTTGCTTTTCGTGAAATTCATCTTCCGTCATTGGGGGATTCTCGGAGAACCCCCAATATTCGGAATAAATCCGGTCGCTATAAAGGTAATCCTGATAAGCGTCCAGGAGCGTAGCATAAAACAGGTATTTAAGAAGCGGCCTTTTCATATCGTTTTTCTTCTTTGTTGAATATCAAACCCAACTCTCTTGCCTTGGATGACAGCAGGGTTTTTGCAACTTCTTTTGAATTGCCGATATGATTAAAGGTGTTAATCCGGCTTATAAAATCGTTTGCGGCTAATTCGTCCGTGACAAGCATGATATTTTCCTTCAGTTCGGAAATCACGGAATCGTACGCTTTTATGTCATCCATTCTTTTTTTCAGATTGTTGACGTATGGTGAAATAATTTGCGCCTGAAAAAAAGTGTTCGCCAATGCGTTTCCCTGCTGATCAACGACGGTTGGAATGTTTATCAGTTCGGGAAGATTGCAGGTGTTTTTTCCATCGTTCCGGCTTGTCGGATTGAATGTGATGGTACGCCTGGTGTTTTTAACTTCGACATATCCAAGTAAATCCAGTTCCGTTACAATGGCCGTATAGTTTTTTTCCCTCAGTGCGGGAACAAATACCGTTTCTTCCCCTTCTTTGCGGGTGTCCCGGTGTGCAACGAAAATAATATTCTTATTCTGTCCGCGCAGGCTGTGCACGAACGTTGAAAATCCTTCGTTGATTTTATCCCAGCGTTTCCATCCGGTAATTCCCTTTTTATCGGTATCTTCGATAATGTAATCCATCATCTTTCCGATTGTGTCGACTACGATTGTTTCGTAGTCGCTCAAATCTTCCCGGATAACATTTAATGCTTCGTTCCAGTCGTGAATTGGAACCGTGTCGGACTGGTGTCCGTAATTGACGCGGTGAATGCCGCAGTCAAAGTCGAGCAGTAACGGTTTGGGAGCCGAAAGAGCCAGCGTGGTCTTTCCCATGCCCGCCTGGCCGTAAATCAGGGCTTTAATTTTTTGTGGTACCTCAAGTTGCTGAGGTTTTCTGATTAGCGACATGATAATTTGTTTTTTTTTATTGATTAAACTGTTGCTTCCGTTTCTTTGGCATTTTTCATATTGTCCTCAATGTAGTGCTCGGTCTTTGAATTGACCGCGTAGGCTTTTTTCAGGAATGCCATCGCTATGACTTCGTCTCCGGCCAGGGGCAAATATTCATCCCGGTACAGCTTCCATATCCGCTCCATTTTCGCGTATTCGTCTCTTACTTCTTCGATACGGTTCAAAATACGGACGGATAACTCATCCTGCTTTATTTTTTCGGCTTCGTACTCGGAAAGGTCGATTTCGTACACCCCTCTGATCTTTGAATTTTCTTCGAGTAACGGTTTTACGGTTTCGTATAGTCCGGAAGAATACACTCCAGCACTTTCAGTGTTTGGTTTTACAGAACAATTACGTTCGATTTTTTTATAATCCGATCCGTATGTGTAATCTTTTAGAGATTTCATCCCCCGAATGAAATCTCTTGCGCGATCCGCCTCTTCAGGGTCTGAGAAAGCATAAGAAAATCCTTCAACCCTGTAATGGATTAAATCTTCTTGGGGGATTTTGTGATACTCCGGTTCTTCGGGGTTTTTGATTATTTTTACGCCTTCTTCCACCCAGCAGGCCTTAATCATTTTTTGGATTTGTTCTTCCGTCAAATCCAAAATTTCTCTTTCTGTAAGCTCATTGATTTTTTTCATGATGATAATTTTTTTTTTGTTTTTAATGATTTGTTAAAAAAATAGTTCCATTGTTTGGAAGACGGCCTTGCCGGTAAAAGTATGTATCCGTCTTCTGCTTCTTTTTTGTATCCGTAACATTCCCGGCAGTAGCTTTGCCCGGCGTATTCTGTTTCTTCGCCGTCTTCTTTCGGGAAGTCTCTATCGCACCACCGGCAATGAAACAGTCTTTCCCTG
>JAIRZF010000191.1 GCA_031267385.1 Dysgonamonadaceae bacterium
ATTTCTTTTTTGAAGATACCGGAACGCAGGTCTAGTTTCATACCCCCTTTATAAAGGTTTCCGGGTATGAGTATGTTTGCCTGAAGTCGTGGTTCGGAGTTTTCCCATAATTGCTTGGAATTGTCGTATACGATGTAATATCCGTTGGCGTCGAATGCACTGAAATGTCCTGTTGCAGGGTCGATCGGAAGGCCATCAAACAGTTCTACCCAGTCGAGAGTCGGATTGAAACGGTCTCCATAAGTTGTGGCCATACGTGGAGGACACATTACAGCATCGTACGAGTGTACGGTCATGGTATAGTCGTATTTGCGCAACCATATTGATTCTTTGTTTGATTCTGCTTTTTCCCAGATTTCAGCGTAGTTATCTGTTTTGTTTGCATTTGCATTGTGAAGTTCGTAGCTTCCACCGTCTTCTACAAATTTAGCGGCATCCCATGCTTGTCTGAAATAGTCGTTGGCACGGTCAGACGGTATCCCTTGGAGCAATAATCCGTCCACATCCCAGTCGGGAAATTTAATTGACCCGTAACGGGCGGTTGTTCCGGCATGGAGCGCCACGCGACTTTTGAGGGCGGCTGCAACATATCTATTTGCACGACCGGCTTCGCTTCTTGCAGGCATGTCGGCTATGGCATCATCCAGATCTTTGAGGATGAAGTCATAAGTGTCGGCATGACTTTCACGAGCGACCCACAGGTCGGATTCGTTACTGCTTAATGTCTGAGGTTCGAAAACTTTGGGTAATCCTCCGTAGCGTTTGGCTAATTGAAAATAGACATACGCCCTGATGAATTTGGCTTCAGCAATCCATGCTTTCGACTGGTCGGCTAAAGCGGGATATTTGGGTAATTCGGAAACCAGGGTATTCGCCTGACGGATAATTTTGAAAGCGCCACTCCAGAGGCCTGGTCTGTGTCGTTTGAATCCCGGGTTGTTACGGTTCACCATTTCTCCGGTGGAATTCCAGAAGGAGAAGATGTTTAAGTTGACAAAATAACCGGCTCCGGGGCCTTCATTAGATCCATTGTTGTCTGTATCGTAGTGGAAATCTTCCATTGGCAGGTGGTTGTACATTCCCGCCATGTAAGCTTTAATCCCGTTTTCATTGTATATAGCTTCTCCTGTGATTATACTTGTGGGAGTAATGTCCAGATCCACACAGGATGTGAACCAGAAGATCGAAGACATTGCTATCGTTGCTATTAAATATATTTTTTTCATATGTACAGAATTTGTTTTTTAACGGTCATATGGAACTCGCGTCATGTTCATGCTCTTTGGCGCAAGTTTTGCATGCTCGTTTCATATTTGTGTCTTTTAGTTCGTTCGATAATTATGATCAGAATGTTAATGTCCCTCCAAAGTTGAACGTCCGGTTCAATGGATAAAGATAACCGTAAGTTTCCGAGGGTTTTTCAGGATCGAGTCCTTTTACTCCTGTAATAGTCAGTAGATTGTATGCATTAACAAAAAGTCTCATGTTTTTGATCCCTGTTTTCTCGAACAAATAATTCTTAGGGATTGTGAATCCAATCTCAGCGCTTTTTAATCTCAAATATGCTCCACTTTGAATATTGTACTCGGAGGTTTCTTCCGCCCGGGTTTTTCCATAGGGATAATAACCTGATATCCAGCTATTGCTCGGATCATATGGGTCTTTGTCGGGATCGGCCGGATGCCATCTGTCGAAGAGTCTTTCCAACGCATTTCCGTCCCATGCCAGCGGGTTTAACAATTGTTCGCCATAACCGATATATGACATGGCGGCTCCCTGGAACAACAGGCTAAAGTCGACTCCTTTCCATTGTCCGCCTAAATTCATGCCAAAGTTCATCAACGGATAGTTACGGGTATCGTTGAGATTGGTGCCCGGTAAGCTGGTATTACTACTGGTGGTTGTAGCAATCGGGTATTTATCCTGATCGTCGATCACTCCGTCGCCGTTCCAGTCTTCGTAGATCGGGTCGCCCGGAAGTGTTCCCGAATTGGAATAAACAGAATTTGCGATTTGATCATAAGAACCGAATACTCCTGCAGAACCTTTTCCGAACCAGATGTCATTGTAACGTCCGACGATGTTGTTACGCCAGTAATCATAAGAATTGGAACGATTTGTCTGTAATCTTTTGATCCACATATTTCGTGTCATTTGTACGAACCCGGTTACGTTGTAGTTGAAGTCTCCGATTTTATTGCGGTGTCTCAATTCAACTTCAAAACCCTTGGTACGATCCGAGTTCAGGTTTGCTTGTGAAATGCCGGATCCGAATGTGCCCGGAACGACGATGGCCGGGGTATCGAGAAGTCCGTCGCGATTACGTTTGAACAGGTCGACAGAAAATCCGAACAGCCCATCCCACAGATCGGCATCGACTCCGATGTTCATCATAGTTGCCGTATACCAGGTCAAATCCAAATTAGGAGCGTTCCGGAATCCCAAGGCATTGACAAAAGTATTTCCAAACACAGAACCTCTTGGTATATCCTGTTTGTTGTGATACGATTGAGGGTAATCATAACCTTCTATGAACTGAAACTGAGAAGCTCCGTCATCACCAAGTTTACCCCATGTGCCTCTTATTTTCAGGTTTTGCAGGAATGAGACATTATCTTTGAGGAAAGATTCTTCAGAAATACGGTAGGCTAACAAAGCGCTGGGGAAGAAGCCCCATTGTTTGCCTTTCGGGAATTTGGAAGAACCGTCATAACGGAAAGAAAATTCGGCCATGTATTTGCCTTTGAAATCATAGTTTAACCTTCCGATAAGAGCTTTTGATGCATTTTCATTCAAACCGCTTCCGGTTCCTTCCTGATTTTCCGTGTTACCTGCAAACAGGTAGGGTATAGGGACATCGAAATAACGGAATGCACGGAAATCATACCCCTGACCATAACTTTCTTCATACAATACCAGGGCATTCACATTGTGTTTTTCTGCAAAAGTATTGACATAGTTCAATCTCGCGTTCCACAAAGAGGTATAGCTGGTCGAATATGCGCGATTCAGGTTAGTCTTGCTATTTCTTAGTGTCGTTTCGTACGATTCGGTTACTGCATTGTAGCGATATTCGGCATATTCCTTTCTGAAATTAGAATTATCATTATAAGTCTTATCATAGCTGAACATAGCTGTTGCAGTCAAACCTTTGATAAACGGAACGGTATAATCCAGTTGCATGTTAGACTGGAATATATTCTTTTTATCCGAGACTTCACCGGATACATCCGGGTAGATGGATGCTGCCGGATTAAATTCCATGTCGGGGTGATAGAAGTAAGGCGCAGTATTGTTTGCGTACAAGGGATCGGTGGGACGGGAACGCCACAACATTTTGAATATTTCCCAGCTTGACATGTTTTGGCGGTTGGTTTCATCCGTTATCATGTTTAATCTGATGCCGGCTTTCAGATCTTTAGTTATCTGTGCATTCAGGTTTGCTCTCAGGTTATAACGGTTGTAATTGGCTGAGTTGGTTCTAAAGAAACTACCCTGGTCGGTATAACCGAAATTAACATAATAATCACTCTTGTCGGTACCTCCGCTGACGGAGACATTATGTTGCTGTTGCGGAGCATTGTCTCTCATTATAGCGGCATACCAATCGGTGCTGGGTAACTCTCCGGATTTTAATTTTTCAAAATAATCGGGGCCGTATTCTTTTGTCGGAGTACTTGTGTTACGCATTGTAGTTTCATTGTACAATATAGCACGATCCCATGAATTGAGGGGATACAATCTTTCCGCAGGAGTTTGAACTCCGTAGTATCCTGAATATTCAATCTGGGCTTTTCCTTTTTCTCCCCTTTTAGTTGTAATCAATATAACCCCGTTTGCTGCACGCATACCATAGATAGCGGCCGAAGCATCTTTCAAGATAGAAACGCTTTCAATATCGTTCGGATCCATGCGTGGCAAATCTCCCCGGGGAACTCCGTCGACTACCAACAACGGACTACCTAACCCACGAATGTCGAACTGGTTAGTGAATTGTCCCGGTTCGGAAGTCTTTTGTATTACACGCAAGCCCGGAAGTTTACCTGTAAGCATATTCTGGACATTCCCACTTTTTGTAATCATGATCTGTTCATTGTTTACTGCTGCTACAGAGCCGGTTAATGTGGCTTTTTTCTGTGTGCCGTAACCGACTACAATTACTTCATCCAAGAGAAGCTGAGATTCTTTCATAACAATGTTTACAATTGTTTTATTTTGAATGTCAACAGTTTGAGGCTCATAACCAATGCAAGAGACGGTCAATGTCGTAGTGTTGGCCGGCACATCCAGAGAGAACTCCCCGTTTACATTGGTTGTTGTACCGATAGAAGAGCCTTTGGCAATAGTAATACTTGCTCCGATGACTGCTTCATTTGCTTCATCTGTTACTTTTCCCGAGATTTTTTGTGTGGATTGAGCGTACCCGCACAAAATAGATCCAAGGCAAAGCGCCAACGTCATAAAAATTCGGATACCCGGATTTTTTCGCGAAAAAAGAACCTGTTCTTTTTTCTTCAGTCTTTTCTGTAAATGGATTTTCATAAATAAAAATTGAATTAAATAAATATACAATATATGTATAGAAAACTAATCACGATGCATGGAAAATTAATCGATTTTTTCAGCGGACGGAGGGCTTGCTTCCGGTTCATTTCCCCAATTGAAATTGGCTTTATTACCCATTATAAGGATCAGTTTGCCTCCATTTTTTATGTCGTCATGGTTGAACCAAGGCTTATCCCAATTTTTCCCGTTGAGGGTAGCGCTTTGAATATATTTGTTTTCATTGGAGCAGTTAACGGCTTCAATTTCAAAGAATTTTCCGTTTCCAAGATTCATTTTTATATGATTGAAAACAGGGCTTCCGATGTTGTATACGGGCATACCGGGAGTTACAGGATAAAATCCCATTGCAGAAAACACCACAAAAGCGGATAATCCTCCTCCGTCTTCATCTCCGGGGACACCCATCAGGTCGTTGCGGAACCATTGATTGAGAAGTGTCCGGATTCTTTTTTGAGTCATCCAGGGTTGTCCGACATAGTTGTATAGATACGGGATATGCAGTGACGGTTCGTTTGCCATTGAGAATTGTCCCACATTTCCTGTCTGATCGGGCAGTACGGCATAGAAAGAGTATTTCCCTTTTCCCAGCGGTTCCCTGAATGTTTGATTCAGATTTCTAATAAATATTTCGGGGGAACCCATTAACCGGATCAAATCGGCAGGATTGTGTTGTACATCCCAGCGGTATGTCCATCCGTTATTTTCGTCGTAATAATCCCGGACTCCCTGTCCACCGGAGAAACGATAATCAAAAGGTTCGATGAATTTACCTTCTTTGTCTTTCGGGTGGAAAAATCCGGTTTCCGAATTGTACAGGTTACGATAGTTGTATGAAGTTTTCAGGAAGTATTTATGATCCTGATCCAGATTCAGTTCTTTTGCAATTTGGGATAAGCACCAGTGATCGAAAGCTGTTCCTGTAGTCACGGCAACCGACTGTCTTTTTTCGCCGGGATTGACTTCTTTCACAGTTTCGGCTTCTCCTTCTTTCAAGGCTGGGAAATAGCCCTTTTCTTTGTAAAATTCGTCCAATATTCCGGCTTTTGCTCTCACCCATGGGATCAGGGTTGATTCCATGATTGCTTTTTTGCAGGCGGTGTAGGCTTGTTCCAGGTCAAATCCTCTCAGACCTTTACAATAGGCGTCCCAAATGACGGACACGGCGTGGTTACTGTTCATCCGGTGACTATCACCTGTAATTTCGGGGAAAGTCGGCATCCACCCTTCTTTGGAGTGATGAGCCATCCGGATATATGAATTGATCATATCCTGTTCCATTTCAGGCTCGATGAGGATCCGCAAGGGATGGACGGCGCGGTAAGTGTCCCAGATCCAATCGTCTGTATAGAAAGGTATTCCGTTGTCTTCGTGAACATTTCCTCCGTCGAAAGCGCTGAAAAACCGGCCGTTTTCCGAAATATTGATCATTCGTTCATAGGTTCTGTACAGGGAAGTATAAAATACGGTTTTCTCATCTTCACTACCGCCTGTGATTTTGATTTTTCCTAAAGTTTCATTCCAGATATCCCGACCTTTCCGGGCTATGGTTTTATAGTCGTATGTGTTGATTTCCCGTTTCAGATTGTTTTGAGCCTGTTGTACATCAATAAATGAGACGCCATACCTCAGACGGATGGTTTTCTGAGATCCGAAATCCAGCGCTACCGCCCGGTTCCGGCCTTCTGTCGATTGTATTGAAGGATCTATCTTCCCGTCGGTTAAAATACCGGCGGACACCGGTTTTTCCTGAGTTTCAAAAAACACATACACTTTGGTATCGGCTCCTCTTTCTTTACCGATATTCTGATATCCGGAAATGCCTTCGGGAGTGATGCTTATATTGCCGTTCCGGGTGTTGAGAATGAGTATATTGTTCCCGTTTTTTTCGAAAGTAATTTCATAAATTCCGGATTGGTGGGATGGAGCATATCCTACATTGATTAATTTTTCGTCGAGGAAAACGTGATAGTCGTATGGGGTTATTTTCTCCAGATCGTAAGTATAGTTGATGACAGGATTCAGGGAAGAACCGTCTGACTGTACGGGACTGATATTGAATGCCGAACTGCCGCGATGGCTGGTAACAATGACCGGTAATCCTTTGATCAGATCGGCGGTATAATCGCTTCTTTCCGGATAGATCCGCAGTAAACTGTTCGGCAGATGAACTGTCGGGTAAGTGGGAACAAGCAGATGGCTGATGTTTCCCATATATGGATTGACATAGTCTACCGGATCTTTTACGGGATCTTTTTGTTGGGTATACGAAGGAAATCCAATTCTTTCCGGCATTTTCAGGTTCAAAGGAATTTCTTTGCGAAGCATTTTTGCCGCTTCTCCGGTCAACCATAGATACCAGTCAGATGCTTTTCCGTCCATCCCGACAAATTTAGCGAACTCACTAACCGGAGGGTTATCAGAGCATTTGAATATGGCTGTACCCTCATTCACTTCATCGAACATGGCGACGTAAATCATTTCAGCGCCGGAATTGATGGCTGTAGATAGTTGTTGCCAGTAAAACCGGCCACCCTGACGGGGTATTGATCCTGATGGTTTGATGTCGTCCGGGAATTCAAAACGGCTGAGATTGTGCCAACTGAATCCCGGTGCAACGCAGGGAACATAATCAATGTTCTCGTTATGACACCATTGCATATCTTTCAGGATGACGTCGCGGAAACGGTCTACATCGTTATGAAGTAAAGAAGAAAATCGTTGCACCATCCACGGAAGAATAATATCGGCTTTCTTAATTATATCGTGTAGGTAAGGATCGTGTATACAATCTGCATTCAGGTCACGCCAGAAGGTAGGGATTCCCAACATCACGGAACAACCTCCGTATTGCGGATCGTTTTTCAGGAAATCGATCAATCTTTCCAGACCGATATTTCTGATATTATACGGACGGTCGGGGAATCCGATGCCCCAGATTGCCACGAGGGGTTTTCCATTGTGATGTAAGTACGTTTTTGCGCCGTTCTGGTTTGTAATCTTCAGTTCATCTACCAGAAATTTCCAATCTTCTATGACAGAGGAGCAATCTTCCCCGCGGGCTCTTAATCCGGATAAATCGTACATGACGGCAATCGCCCTGTTGTTGACGGAAGAGGCATTTATTGCGTGTTGCAGGACAACCGACGAGTTTTTTCTGGATTCGGGAGTCTTGGTCGTATTGAAGAACCGTTGCATAAAAACTCCATCCAGGCCATAATCTTTCATCCATTTGAAATGGAGATCGACCGTACTTTTATCTGTCGAACTGAAAAACCGGGCTATAGAACCATCTGCCAATTTTAATCCGGTAGGATATGTTTTTTCGTACTCGCTTACATCCGGCCACATGTCTATCCGGATATTTTTTTCATCCGGATACATCGTTCCATCCGAAGAAGCCCGGAACCATCCCTGGTAACCGGCCATGATCAACCCTTTATAGGAAGGATAAGCCGTGGTTTTTGCATGTTTATTCTGGGATTGAACGGAAAAAGTTCCCAAAAATAAGAGCAGCAGCAAAAGCGTTCGTTTCATGATATTAGTCTTTCAATTAATGGTATTACAATGAATTTCGAAATCCCAAGCGTGGTTTTCTTTTGCAAATAAAAAGGGGAGGACTTAATAAAAGCATTAAAGAAACGATTAAAATGAAATAAATTTTTCATTAATTATTCTATTAATGCTTTTGTTAAGCGGATTAAATCGTTATTCAGATAATGTTTTTTGGAGGGATGTGTCTTTCGAATAGTTTCGGTAATGAAGAATAACGGGATTGGAATCTTCAATAATGTTGAAATCACTTATCTTTTGTTCGACGCTAATATTTAATTTGTTATTTTTAATAAGGTTTATGAATTTTCCCATTTCGTTTGGATTGATGCATCCATAAATCCCGTTTTCATCAGAATACATGAAGTTTGGGATGAGACCGGTTTCCTGTTTTTCAAGGTCGATTTTGTAAGTTAAGTCATCAAAAATACCGGCAATTTTTTTAGTCGTATGATCCGCTTTGTTGTACATGATCGTTCGTAATCCAACTCCTTGAACATATGATAATAATATAAAATTATGGTTTTCAAGATAGTTGTGGATATTGTATATTTTGTTTGTTTTAATAAGATTTTCAACAACATTTGTTTTTTTATTCGTATCAAATTTGATGTCCTGATCTGTAACAAAATTTTGACTTTCGACTGTTAGAAAAGGGATTAATCCTGTTTTCGTGATTGAAATGATAGTATCCATAAAGAGTTGTACAAATTTCGGGTTTGAACAGGGAGACCGGTAAAACGGATTTTTCGTAATGTAGAATATATTATTTCCTAAACGGTTATTATATCCTTTGTTATATTGTTGATTGCTGAGCCAACAGGAAGTTTGTTCTCCTGTTTTTAAATCAATTTCACGAAGCATAAAGTCGTTATTTGTATCTGCATAGCTTTCTGCATCTGCATATAATTTGTCATTGTAGTACATGATATAATGACTTCTGATATCTCTGTTCTCTATTTTAATGGAATTTTTATATTCTCCATCAGGAAATGTATAGCTATTGATTTTATGCGTTTTTCGATCCAATACATATATTATATGATTCGCATGATCGACTGTAAAATCGCTGGGATGTACGTATTCGCCTGGGCCTCCACCTGTTCTCCCTATTTGATTGAGAAATTTACCTGAACGGTTGAATGTAAATACTCCATTTGAAATTTTAGAATCAAGAACCAATATTATGCCGTCATGGACTTCAATTTTATCAACGGAACCAAGTAGGGCTTCCTGAGTCGTTTCTAAGACAGTTATATCTACATTTTCAAATAATGAAGATGCATAAACAATGTCATATTGAATCTCTGAATCCAAATTAATGTTGATGATCGAATTGTTTCGATTTATTTCCTGAATGTGTTTCTCCTTTCTGTTTGGCGAACAACTGAGAAATATTCCAGTAATAAAAATTATTGTTAGAAATGTAAATGCTTTGTTCATGTGATTTAAGATTGTTATAAGCCCTTTAATTATGTCGTTCATGTCGTTCGGTTTAATGTTTTTCGATTTACAAATAAAATGGAATGTAATTAATGAAAGCATTAAAGAAACAATTAAAATGAAATATTTTTTTAAATTAATCATTTTTTTAATTATTCTATTAATTATGATACATTATTTTTATCGGATATTTAATTATACTGATTTATGCAACCTGTAAAAAAAATATTTTTTTTGTTGATTTCTTCTGTTTTAATTGTTTCTTGTAAGAATAGTAATCAAAATACGAATAATATTATTGATGGAAGAAATACAAAAGAACTGATTGTGGATCAAAGTATCCAAATTTGTGAGGATGAAGACTATTTTAAAGAATGTGTTCCTGTTTTTTTGGAAACAAATTCAAATTCTTTAATAAAGAAAATAGATAAAATAATGTTGGATGATGATTTTTTGTTTGTTTTCGATAGATCAATGAATAATGTAGTTATTTTTAATAAAAATGGAGATTATATATCCCGGATTTCTTCTGTGGGTATTGGTCAGGGAGAATACAAACAATTAACCGATGTTTGTATTGACCCTGTTAAAAAACAAATTGTCTTATGCCCTGATTATCCGAACAAATTAATGTTTTTTGACTATTCCGGAAATTTTTTACATGAAAAATCAATTAAAGAATTGTACCGGGAAATTGTTATGATAGATGAACATTTTTATTTATTGAGGTCAATGCCTCACAAGGATAAAGAGAATCCATGTTTTTTATCCAGAATAGATAATGACACATTCGGAGAAGATTGTTTTTTTACTCCTCCAACTATTTCGGATAGTCCGTTTTTTGATTTTGGACATTTACTGACAAGGGGTAAAAGTGATGTGTTTTTTACAACTCGTTATAATAACTCTATATATAAGATCACTCCTGAAAAAATAGAGAAAGCATATAATATTGATTTTAAAAGTGAAAATCTTCCTGATAAATACAACACTAAAGATATAGCTGCTGAAGATTTGAAGGAGATAAGTAGTCCTGGAAGTCCATATGTTTATTCTATTTCAGAAGTGAATGATAATTCCGGATATTTATCCTTTAAAACTAATAAACCGGGTTTTTACATTTATAAAAAAAGTGATGAACGTTTGACTTTTTTTAATTCTTTACACATCAGCCAATATGAAATTTATTCCGGTAGAATGCAACATATTGAAAATGCAGAAAACATAATTGCTTTTTTAATTGATCCGGGATTTTTGATGCAATTTAAGAAGGTAGCAGAAGAAAAAAACATTTCGATAAGTCAACAAACATTGGAATTTATAAATAAAGTGAAATCGGATGATAATCCAATTGTCTTTTTGTGTGAATTCAAAAATCAACAGGAGCATTAAAGAAACAATTCAAAAGACATATGCCATGAAAAAAAAGAATCCCATTGTAGTCCTTGTTGCCCTCTTCCTGTTGCTTCTTCCGCTGAAAGTGATGACTCAAAATCAGTCGGAGCGGGGGAAATTATTTTATAACGATGCATTTGCTCCGTCGGAAGGTTATGTCAGTAAAGTTGAAAAAGCGTCCCGTGATGAAGTTTGCCTGAATGGATTATGGGAGTTTCAGGGAGTAGCTCTTCCAGCGGATTATAAAGCAGGTCAGGGAATCGCTCCCGTATTGACTCTGCCGGAAGAAAACCGGTGGGATAAAGTAAAAATAAAAATTCCTTCTCCCTGGAATATAAATTCGTTTGCGAATCGTGATCTTGAAGGGCCGGATCATCGTAATTATCCCTCTTATCCGAAGGAATGGGAAAATATCAGAATGGCCTGGATGAAAAAATCCGTTGTTATTCCGTCCGGTTGGAACAATAAGCTTATACAACTCCATTTTGAAGCTGTAGCCGGATTTGCGGAAGTTTATGTAAACGGTCAAAAAGCCGGAGAGAATTTTGATTTATTTCTTCCTTTTGATGTAGATATCACTTCTTTTGTGACTCCCGGGCAACCGGCAGAGGTGCTGGTTGGAGTTCGCAGCCAGTCCCTTTTCGAAGACCGTTCCACGTTAGGCCGTAGAATTGTTCCTGCAGGTTCGATGTGGGGATACCATGTGAACGGAATATGGCAGGATGTATCTCTTTTTGCCGTACCCGAAGTGCATATAGATGATATATATATAAAACCTTTGGTTTCCCAAAAAGTCCTGGAGTTGGAGTTGATCCTTAAAAATGCATCTTCCGGAAACAGGACGGTTCATTTGCAGGGAGATATTCGTAAATGGCTGAATAAAGCGGGAACAGACGTCAATCATGCTCCTCTTCCCGAATGGGAGTTAGAACGGGCGGTATCGTTATCCGTACCCGTTCAAAAAGTTACGATTCCCGCAACCGGAAGTCAAAAAATAACGGTTCATATCCCTGTTCAGAATGGAAAATTGGATTATTGGACGCCGGAATTTCCGAATCTTTACGGCTTAACACTGGTGTTGCAGGATAAAAAGGACACGATTGATACCAAATATGAACGTTTCGGTTGGAGAGAATGGACATTCTCCGGAACGACACAGCTCTTGAATGGCAAAAAGATTGAGCTGAGAGGGGATTCCTGGCATTTTATGGGAATTCCTCAACTGACGAGAAGATACGCCTGGGCTTGGTTCACGGCATTGAAAGCTGCCAATGCCAATGCAGTGCGTCCGCATGCCCAGGTATATCCTCGTTTCTACCTGGATGTAGCCGATGAAATGGGCATTTGTGTTTTGAACGAAACGGCCATCTGGGCCAGTGACGGCGGACCTAAAATGGATTCTCCAAAATTCTGGGAGGCATGTAAAGACCATCTGGAGCGTCTGGTGTTACGCGACCGTAACCATGCTTCGGTCTTCGGATGGAGTATCAGTAATGAAAATAAACCTGTTATCCTGCATGTATTCAATAAACCGGAATGGATGAGTTTCCAGAAAAAAGCATGGCAGGACTGGAATGACATCGTCCGGAAGAACGATTCGACCCGTCCGTGGATTTCCAGCGACGGGGAGGACGACGGCGATGGGATTTTGCCGACAACTATGGGGCATTATGGGGATATTAATTCCATGAAAAAGTGGCAATCAATCGGAAAGCCCTGGGGAGTAGGGGAGCATAGCATGGCCTATTACGGAACTCCGGAGCAAGTGTCGAAATATAACGGGGAGAGGGCTTATGAATCGCAGTTGGGACGGATGGAAGGTCTGGCTTACGAATGTTACGATCTGATTGCGAATCAGCGAAAAATGGGAGCTTCTTATGTTTCGGTGTTCAATCTGGCCTGGTATGGCTTGCAACCGCTCCCTTTCGGCAAAAGAGAGTTGACGACGATCCCTTCGATTGAAAGTGACGGTGTGTTTTTCCCTGATCATGAAGACGGAAAGTTTGGAGTACAACCCGAACGTATCGGAGCCTATTGTTCTACATTCAATCCCGGATATGATCCGAACCTACCCCTATACATTACCTGGCCGATGTTTGATGCGATAAAAGCTGCAAATGCTCCTGACGCGCCGGCTTGGTCAAAATGGAGTGCAATGCCTGAAAAATCACCTGCCCCGTCGGTTACAGAACCGGGGAAAAAGTATCAGGAACTCTTTTTTATAGGAGATGAAAATTCCTCCGTGAAGAAATTATTTGAAAATCACGGGATTACTTTTTCCGTTAAGATAAAAACTCCTGAAAAGACGTTGCTGATCATCGACGGGAATTATAATCCGGCAGCGAAAGACCTTTCTCAGATCAAGGATGTCTTGTCAAAAGGAGCTGATCTATGGCTTTGGGCTCCTGTCCCTGCTACGATCGACGCTTATAACAGCCTATTTCCCGTAAAATTAGCTTTGAAAGAACGTGAGGCGTCTTCCTTCATCCCTCAGTCCAAATCCTGGTTGCGGCAGACGGTAAATTCCGATTTTTATTTCTGTGAAATACAGCAGGAAGAGGCTTCCAGGTATGGGATGGAAGGCGAATTGGTCGACGAAGGCGATGTTCTGTTAAGAGCGTGTAATACCAATTGGAGAAAATGGAATAAACGTCCGGAAGAATTAAAAACAGCAGCGGTACTTCGTAGTGAAAACGAGGCAAAACATCCGGATCCTGTTTTTGTTAAATATCAGCAAGGTTGTTCCGCCTGTTATGTCAGTACTTTAAACAATTTCACATCGACAGAGAAAGGGTATAACACCTTGGATAAGATCTTGTCACAGGCAGGGATACCCTCCGAAGGGAAGAAGATTTCCGAAACTTTGATCGATAAAGACGGATATGTGAAAATCTCCGATCTGTTCGAGGGAAAACAAAATAACAGGACAGTTTACCGTTTCTTTGTCTGGAGTCCGCGTCCTTTGGATGATTTGCTGATAGAACCGGATATGCCTAAGCTGGATTTGGAAATCAATCCGGAACATGTTTCTGAATTATCTTTGAATGGAAAGAAACAAACATCGTTCAAAACATTGGCTTTGAAGCAAGGTTGGAATCAGGTTGTCATATCGGCTCCCGCGAACCGGAAAGTGACGGCTATCCGTTTTAAATGTGAAAACAAAACCGGATTCATTTCCCAATTAAAAACGGCGTTTAGCAATCCGGAATTATAATTATTTCACTATTTCTTCGAAGGACAGTTTTGTTTCGATCCCCAGTAATTTGACATGTTCTTCCGAAAACTTATTGAAGCTGGTCAGCGCCTGTTTTTTCTTGTCCAAACGGAATAAAGCACGACATTTTAGCCTGATGCCGTTCTCTTCGATATCATCGTGCAGTAGAATTACTTCTGCCATTTTCAGCAACAGTACAAGTTCGTCTTTCAATTCGGGAAGGCGGGCTTTTTTCAGCAGAAATTCGATGATCCGGTTTGAATAATCGGTCTTGATATCATCCAGCCATTCCTGTTCATAGAAAGGTAATAATTTCCCTCTACCGGCGATATCCAGCATTTCATTCAACAAAAATTTATCCGGTTCCGGTTTCTTTTCCAGGGCGGAGATAAGGGACAGGACTCTCTCATAATCACAGAAAACGGTGTTGTCCAGCGTTATACACCAATAACCCTTATTGCTGAGTATCTTTATGTCTCCAACATTTTTCAGCAATATGCGAAGTTTGTTGATATAAACATTCCTGTTGTTTCTGGCGCTTTCTCCGTCTTTATCGTACCAAAGTATATTGCGGAGTTCGGAAGACGATATTCCCTGTTTATTTTTGATCGACAACAATAAAATAAGCAAAAAAACCTGTCTGGTTGTTGGTGTGAAACCGTTGGAAATATTGTTTCCTTTCCGGTCAACGACATTAAAATCGCCCAACAGGCTGATGGAAGGAAATTTATTCTGTTGCGTGTGCGCCTCGTTCAGGATGGATGGAGTATCATGCAGATCCGTGACCGGGGTCGGAATTGTAAATGCGAATCGTTTACTGATCTTTCTTTTTCTGAAAAGGAGACATCCAATGAAGAATAGTGCGACAAATACAAAGATTGTAACCGTCCAAAACCAATTGTTCATTTGTGCCGGAAGTATTTGATGAATATCATTCAGACTCAAGGGAGGATAAGCAATGGTGTAAATGTTGACTTCGGAATCATTCCCTTTTCTCGTGACGGTAAGCGCTACTAACTGGGACTGATCGTTTGGTTTCATCAAGTCGCAGTACGATTCAACATCATTGAAGAAGTAGGGAATAGAATCCCCCAGTATTTGGAATTCGGGGGAATTTATTTTGAATTCATGTAAAGTAATATAGGTGTCGTATTTTTTATTGGGGTAAGACAACACATAAAAAGTTTGTTTGTCTTCATTTACGATCAATGAATTTCCATTAGTAAAATGGAATCTGTTATTTTCCAATTCCCAGGATTTCTTCACGGAAAAATCCTTTGTATCAATAGTATACAGGTCGTAATAATTCTGGGGAGATTCCCGTTGATCTCCGGATTCATTCCCATATCCACCGAAATAAAGGAATACGGAGTCTTTCCAATTCCCAAAACCGGCAAGATAGCGAGGGGCTATAGACTGGGATAAATCAAACTGTTCCCATTTTTTGTCTTTTCCCGAATATTTTTGAAGTAAACCCGAATACTTATGGAATCCATATCCTCCCATCGTGACCAAGGTACTGTCCTCGCTACGGAAATATTTCCCGTGATGCCAGAAATTCGGTTCCAATACTGTCAGATCCTCATTATTCCATTCCTTTTTTTTGAAATCGAACCGGGCTAACTTGCCGGCGTTAAAATCATAAGAGACCAGGTGGTCTTTCATTTTATCATAAACCAACTGATTAGCCATGTTGTTGAACGGAATTCCCTTGGCGGCCGTCACCGTATCCGTTTGTCCGCTTTTGATGTGATACACCAGAATCCGGTTATTTTTAACGATGAATATACGTTCGTTAAACGGATCGAATGTTGTTTGCTGGCGTAAATCAGGTACCAGGAACGTTTTTAATTTATCCCATTTCGCATGGTTGTCGATTTCCCAAAGAGGATTCATCACGACCGCTTTATCATTCTTGCAGAAATCGTACACACAGTTAGTCCCGTGTTTTCCCAGTTCCCAGTTTCGAACCAAAGTTTGTTTCTCGTCAAATAAACGGATATTTTTAACGACCATGGGAGGGACATCGGTCGTTGAAAACTTTTTGTCCAGGTTTCCGCCAAAAAACACATCGAACCGGGACAGATCTTCCATATTGTATCGCACGGATTTGTAGGCTCCGTTAAAATCCAGGGTTATGATTCCACCCTGCGTATTGCATGAGAACCGGACTTTTATCCACTCATCGGCAACATAATCCGGTATTTCGTTTGTTGTGAATTGCAATACAGTGTTTCTGCCGATTATCATGGAATAAGTATTCCAGACTTTTACATCGGAAATGAGATCGATATTAAGGCTGTCATTTCCTAAAATGCGAAAGATATAGCCGAAATTTTCATCATTGGATTTCAGTTTGACGTCAAATTCCATCGAAAAACCTTTCGGGAACTTCAGGGGTTTTTCAGGTGTTAAATCCAAACAGGTCCTTTTATCTTTATCTACCTCGAAAGAATAGAAGTGTAAACCCTGCCTGATATTATTATCCGCACGCAACTGAAATACATAACAGTACAATAAGATAATCAGAGCTGATTTCCGGATCAAGGATAACATTAGTTTGAAATTAAAGCGATTTTCCAAGTGGTTGTTTTTATATAAATTTAACAAGAAGTGCAAGCGCCCCGTTTCCATTTCGGATCGAAAAAAAACCGCCGGTTTTCAGGATCCAAAATATAGCCTGACGCTTCCGTTAATTTCGACTCTCAAAGATAGAGTGTAAGTGATAATTTTGGTTGTATTTTAACTTAACAAATCTTAAAATTAAAAAAAATAAACGAAATTAAATGATATGTTCGTAATAAATGCGTTGCCATAATTTACCCATAAATTCATTTTGTACCGATAATATTATCACCAATGTAGGGGCGACCCTTGCGGTCGCCCTGTTTATTGTCGCGGTCGCCCTGTTTATTGTCGCGGTCGCCCTGTTTATTGTCGCGGTCGCCCTGTTTATTGTCGCGGTCGCCCTGTTTATTGTCG
>JAIRZF010000206.1 GCA_031267385.1 Dysgonamonadaceae bacterium
AATGCTTTCGTGAAATAAATCGGCCATTCTGCTTAAGAACATTGAATATCATTTGCCCTAAGAGATTCGCTTAAAAAAGGTGTGAGTGAAGAGATACGCACTTTACCGATGGCTTACAATTAAAAGAAGGCTATCTCTAAGTCTATCATAATGTTTTGGCATTTCAATACTACCAAGTTCAATTAAAAGCCAATAACCAGGGATGGAATTCTTCCGGTATTTCATATTTCAATACTACCAAGTTCAATTAAAAGTCACGAGTGTACGGTGATTCGTCCCACGCTTTGCTCATTTCAATACTACCAAGTTCAATTAAAAGTTAAGGCAGGACAGGTATGAGCGCGCCGTCGACTGGCATTTCAATACTACCAAGTTCAATTAAAAGCCCGTCTATCGCTGCCAATTCGCTAACTTCTGCAAGTATTTCAATACTACCAAGTTCAATTAAAAGTTCAGTCGCGAAATTCGTAAGAAGCTTGGATGCGTCATTTCAATACTACCAAGTTCAATTAAAAGTTTGGCTTGTTCCGGGAAAATGATTAATTTTGCGTATTTCAATACTACCAAGTTCAATTAAAAGCCTGTCGATGCCTGTCTTTTCCGCAACGTATTCCTGATTTCAATACTACCAAGTTCAATTAAAAGCATTATCGAAGATAACAAGTATTCAATCCGACACAAATTTCAATACTACCAAGTTCAATTAAAAGTTTTTCAGGTTGATGGAAAAGGCGAGTTACGCCTCGAATTTCAATACTACCAAGTTCAATTAAAAGAGACATTAACTTCCATCTCGGCGATACGTTCATCCATTTCAATACTACCAAGTTCAATTAAAAGAACGGTAAGGATATTTGAAATCGTATCAATTCCTGCATTTCAATACTACCAAGTTCAATTAAAAGGATGCGAGAGTACCTGTCGTGAACCATATTAATTATATTTCAATACTACCAAGTTCAATTAAAAGGTCCGACTACTCCAAAACCATAGCTGGCGTGGCAATTTCAATACTACCAAGTTCAATTAAAAGTCGCCTTTATCCCCAGTGTCCCCAACATCCCCCTTATTTCAACTACCAAGTTCAATTAAAAGAAGCAGAGCGTACAGAACGTTGCCCTTCACACAGGCGATAAAGGCGACGGGCTGGATTATTCCACCATGCAGAGCGTACAGAACGTTGCCCTTCACACCCATTTCAATACTACCAAGTTCAATTAAAAGCTGCCTGGATACAATACCGGAGCTAGGCTCTGCGTAATTTCAATACTACCAAGTTCAATTAAAAGCTTTTTCAGCACCCGTTTTGCCTCGTTAAAGAAAGCATTTCAATACTACCAAGTTCAATTAAAAGCTTTCGATCTGTTTATAACGCCTTTATCTTTCGCGATTTCAATACTACCAAGTTCAATTAAAAGTAATAAGCGTTGCCGAATAATGCACGACGGCTACTATTTCAATACTACCAAGTTCAATTAAAAGATATAAAACCCGGCAGTATTGCTTATGAATTTAATTAATTTCAATACTACCAAGTTCAATTAAAAGCTTTTATTCCTAAAAGCATGGTACTTGGTGAAGATTAATTTCAATACTACCAAGTTCAATTAAAAGATTGC
This sequence comes from Dysgonamonadaceae bacterium, assembly GCA_031267385.1. Taxonomy (GTDB): domain Bacteria; phylum Bacteroidota; class Bacteroidia; order Bacteroidales; family Azobacteroidaceae; genus BNXB01. Next base: position 1,620 of record JAIRZF010000206.1, read on the forward strand.
TTCTCAAATGCCTTTTCATTTCTCGCAAATTGATTTCAATACTACCAAGTTCAATTAAAAGGGGTTGGAATTTTAAACACAAAGTACGACAACCGCATTTCAATACTACCAAGTTCAATTAAAAGTTTTACAGGCGGAAGGAGGGGGATTCGTTAATTTTGATTTCAATACTACCAAGTTCAATTAAAAGCCGTGCTAAAACGACATACAAATATACATTTTAAGTAGTTAAAACAAGGATTTTTATGCATGATTTTTTCTATTAAATTAGTCGATCGGCAATAGCCGGAAAAATGCGGGAGATCGACTAACTATGTATCCTGTTAATTATCAGTTTATTTCCCAACTTATACGTTCACCAAAATGTCAAAGAACTCATTTTTTACAACGTTCGACAACAAACAGTACATTCAGATAAAGTTATCCAGAGTGTTTCTTTCCTGTCCTACAATCTCCTTTTCAAGCCATTTTTCACCCCGGCTTTTAAATGCCAATACACTGTCTTCCTCCAGTTTCATAATCGTCCGGGCTTTTGATAAGAGTTCTTTTAATTTCACTTCCGTAATTTCCCCTTCGAATACTGAATTTTGTATCCAATGAAGATATTTGCGGCAAAGTTTTAACATTTTACCTACCCGTTTTTCTCCAACATCATATACCAGAATCACATACATAGCCTAACTACCAACGTGCTTTAAACGGTTTATACTCCTCCATTCCTAATATGTGCTTTGTTAACTTGTAACATTCCAGCTTTACCAAGTGTTTATAACTCACATGGCGTTTTAGTACAGGATGCTTGAATGTCTCATTTATACGTTCCTCCCATGCTTTGACAAATGTCTTCCGACCCGGTTCCTTTAGCAGGCAACTGTTTACCTGATGATCAAAATCCTTGGCCTGAATCTCTTTCTTGTTCAGTAAACGAAAAATAAGGCGATCTACCAGTACAGGCTTGAAAATCTCAGCAATATCCAGTGCCAATGAATACCTTCGGTAGCCTGGCTCATGCAAGAAACTGATAGTAGGATTCAGTTGGGTATGGTAAATCTGGCTCAGACAGAGCGTATAACAAAGCATGTTTCCGAACGAGATCATTGCGTTAATTTCGTTTTGCGGCGGTCGTTTACTACGATTTTCCATTTGAAAACCTGTTGAAATAATACCGTCAAAAGCTGTGTAATATGCCTGGCGGATATTTCCTTCGATCCCCATCAGTTCGTCGATTGCTGAAGTCTTGTCTATATGTTGAACGTATTGCTCTACTGTTTCTAAAACCTGAGTAAGGTCTTTGTCCCGATTAATGTAATAACGCAGATTCTTGGTCATATTGAAGGCTGCTCCGGATACAAACTTTTTTGCTATTTCGAGACGTTTCTTCCGGTCTATATAACGTTTGGTCTGCTCAATCTGCATTTTGCCGGCCAACAGGTATTCTTTCGGTGCGAATGAACCGGTGTAGTGCTCATAATAATCAAAGAAATGAACTGCAATTCCTGCCTTTCCCAGAAAATTATATAATGCACTATTGGCATCCAGACTTCCGAAGCAGAAAAAGTCGGAAACACCCTCTACAGGTATATATTTTGGTGGACTTTCCACACCATTCTCATCAACCGGTGTAAATTTCAGGGTATTATCTTTGCGGCTAAGTCGGCCGGGATTAAAAAGGTAATAGGTCTTTTTCATTCTTCGTCGATATAACAGAGTTCGTAATATGAGCAGCTTTTACAGACAGGTTTGTGAATAACCGGAGGACAATTTTCGTCGTTTTTTAAGGAAATGATTTCTGTCACTATATTTTCTAATGTTTTAATATCAGATTCTGTTAATTCGATTTGGGTTGTCTGTCTCAGTTGTGGGTATTCGAGGATCGCGCATACATTCTCAACTCCGTTCAGGAGTAACAGCCACATATAAAATTTCGCCTGCCATTCGTGTGCAGTTTCCATTTTATCACTACGTTTGGTTTCATGGATAATTTTTTCTCTGGCATCATAGAAATCAATCTTACCAAATAAATCAACATCCCTGAACTTTGCTGCAATGTCAATTTCGTTATACTTTTTAGCCCGGTCGGTATAACTGGTTTCGTGAAGCAGTTTACCGTCATACACAATATCACTGGTATGTTCCATATTAATACCGTTGGCATGTAGCCAGCATTCACGCTTACATACATGGTAAAGATTGATTAGGGTGGCGTTTATGTGCATAGTTATAAAAAGTTTAATGTTATAAGAACTGGGTATCTTCTATTCCACCCAACTTATTTGAATTGAGGCCTTCTTCAATAGAATAAATGTCTTCCATCTTTGTATATAGAAATATCCTTGTTCAGATTTCTCCTTGTCATAAAAATGTATTAATTCCGCTTCTATCTTATTACTTGCAAAAATAGAGAACGTGAATTTAGACAGAATACTTTGCAATATTTTTCCACTTATTAATTGATGAGTGAAATCAACTTTATTATGAATCAAATTGAGGTATAAATCAAAAACTTTTTCTCCGCAAATCATATTTTGCTTATTTGGAAAAACATGATTTTGCTCAAGGAAATTCAATTCGGAATGATTAAATATCTCCTCTGTTTTTCCATCTATTATACTGTCTATTTTTAATGGTATCTTCACAGGAATAAAACAGGATAGATTTTTCTGTTTAATCAATTTGAAATCATCATTTACACTCTTAAATCTTAATTTATGGATGTAGTTTTCATAATTGGAAAAATTCTGAACCATTTCTTTTAAGTTCCAATTGTTCCTGTCTTCAAAAATTTTGTCATATAATGTGTCAAAGTCTTTATTGGTCAGGATTCTTTTATATTCATCCGTGTTGATTTGCTTCTTTGTTATTTTATAACGATGGTCTTCACCATAAATTTCAGACTCTTTGCTATGATTAAAAAGATAAAGCGTACAATGTTCCTTGTTTACATTTCGATTGATACGTCCGGCAAGCTGTTCATCCGAATCAATGATGGAGCGGTCTTTGAATCCCAGGTCCATATCAATATCTACACCCGCCTCAACAACTTGGGTGGTTATCAGAATTATTTTCTTTTGCCTGTTCGATGGATTCTTTAAATAATTAATTATTTGTTTTCTTCTATGTTCAAGAATAGTTCCCGAAAGGACAAAAATTTCGTCAAAGAAATCAAATTTTTGTATCTTGCCGTAAAAGTCAGTAGCTGATTGCTTGTGAATAAACTCCACAATGGTGTAAACACTTCCCTGGGGCTTAATTATACCAAAATCATATTCCAGATAATCTTCCGATGCCTCTATAACTCTTTTGGCCAATTCATCTAACGACAGGTTTTTCCGGTCAAATAAATCAAAATTGAAATTTACCCGGCCGGCAAAATTAGGATTATTAAAATATAAATCTTTCGCTTCAGGTAATAGATAAACAAAGTCTTTTACCTCTTGTTTTATTACATTCAGTTTATCCAATTTTGGTAAAGTCGCAGACATCAGTATAAACTTGATATTGAATTTTTCGGCATATTGCCGGATAAAATAAATAACCTTGTCCCAAAGAGAAGGATTATAAGATTGTAGCTCGTCAATTACCACAATTGAATTTGCCAACCGGTGTAACAGATAATTCGCTTCTTTTTCATTTGTTTTCAATACATCGAAGAATTTGACATGAGAAAGCAGGCAAAACGGATAGTTTACAAAAAGATGATTGATGTAATTCAGTTTTTCATTACCATATTGGTCGTCTTCGTTTTCATTTGGTTTTAATCCTGCTTTGGAATGTAATTCGATGATTTCCCCCTCATCCAAACCCATCGTATCATAAACAGTGCTATATGTTTGTGTAATCAAAGTTATAAACGGGAAAACATAGAAAACTTTATTATATCTCCCTTCATGCATTTTCAGCAATTCAACTGTAGCCAGCATGGATAAGTTAGTTTTCCCTCCTCCTGTTGGAGCTTCGATAAAAAACAGGTTGTTCTCGCGATGCTTTCTGATATTGCGGATAACCTCCATAGCCATTTCTTGCCGGAGAATATTCAGATTGGTACCGCTCTTCTCTTTCGGATTTACATATTGATAATGTTCCAATACTTCATAAGTTGCTATATTGAAGTTTTTCTTTTTCTGTATCTCCGAAATCCATTCTCTTCGAGTAACATTTTCATATATTTCAGAGATTCTTTCTTTTGACAGTACTCCCAAATCATCAACAGGCAGGAAATTCATATATTCATTTGTTGCCAGATAGTCGGAAGCCGTAAGTAGGGAGAAATTGAGACGGCAAAGAGCATACATGTCAAAAGAATTCACAAAATCAGTGAAAGGTTTATCATTCATTAATCGCTCATTTCCAATTAGATTTAATAAGTTTGGATGGATTTTGAATCGATAACATTCCAAATAGGCAGACAAAAATTTCCTGACTTCTTCCCAGTTGTTTCTTGCTTTCAATTCGGCGAATGAAATTGTAAATTTACAGTCATCGTCAAAAACTCTTCCATGGTGTCTAAAAATAGAATAAGCAAAATACAGACAAATAGTTATCAGTAAGGGATTTTGCCTTTTTTCAACAACTATTTCGTTCAGATGCTTTGTTAGATAAATGAAAGCGCTTAACGAAGAATGGTTGGAACTAATCGGGCTATCTTTTGATAAAGCTTTACAGAACCTCTCGTTTTTCATTTTCACGAATTGAAAATGTTCATTGATTTTCCCAAAATCATGAAATACAATTGCATTCATAAAAAGCGATTTTATATAATTGCCTGTTTCCAAGTCAATCTGGTTCGTTATTCCATTGATTAGTCTGTCAATTACCGGATCCAATTGATGAGCTGCAACAAGTTTCTGAAAATATTGATTAACTAAATTGACATGCTCCTCTATTGTTTCAACGGAGATATCCTCTGTTTTTGGCAAGTGTGCAAAGTAATTATCTGCATTGAGCAAATAAGTACTCAATGCAGGTAATTCATGAATAATTTCAGAAACAGTCTTAAAGCAATTGCACATAAGCATTTAACTCCTCTACAAAAAACAGGTTTTCCAATGTCTGAGCATTTTTTATTTGATAATTAGAAATGGCAAATTCCCTTAAATCATATTGCATTAATGACAAATCAAAATCCTTAGGTAATCGTTCAAAATAAATAAACGGACTTTCCGTATTGTCGAAATTGAACAAATCAGGGAGACGAACTTCAATATTGTCTTTCAGGATATTTGTTTTCTGAAATATCGTTAGAATCTTTACGCTTTTGTCACGGATTTCCTTCTTCGAGAAGTGATATTCCCTGTATGAAGCTGCATTCCACCAAGCCGAAAATTCATTTTTCCCTAAATAAGGAATATACTCGGCATTTCCTCGTTGAATATAGTTACCCAATTTTTGATGAAACTCTTTCTTTTCATCCAACAATAAAAATATGCGGTATTCAGGATTGATTAAAGTCAACTCCTCTGTCAGAAAGTTAGTCCCTTTATTTGCATACCCCACTGTGTTGGAATACTTGATATTAGTTTTTGCATAACTGCCTTTGTCGTGGTTCAAAGGCTCAATCCCTATACCAATATCTTCCAGTACCTCATGATATTGAGGCAACTTCCCTTTTTCTTTGTGACCTTCCAAACCTACAATTGCACCTAAAATACCCAATATAGCAGGGCGATGAATGATATTATACGACAAGTTGATTGTCGCATTGGTATCAGGTTTTCGAAAAAAAGCAAAATCAGCTTTTAAATCGAATGAAATTAATTTCATTGGCATAGGATTTTACAATTCATAGGAAATTGCACCGGCAGGTTCTCCCAATACTGTCGTATTTGATTTGTTATAATATATTTCAACACTTTCAATATCTTTCTTAATATGCGATTCAGATAAGAGTGAACTAACTTTTGACAAATCAATTTCTTTATTTTCGTTCACGTCGATAAGACTAACAAACGATGGTAAAACTACATTCGAATCATCCTTAAGTTGAACCCACAAAAGCAATTCATTTTCGGTTCCTGCTTTTGCCGCGGAATCATAATAAGTCGCCCCCTTTCTCAAACTTTCTTTTAGTTTGGAAATATCATCCGTAGTTAAACCGTCAACATTTACACGTTTTGCATCATCTATGATATTCTTAGGGTTTACAGAAAAATGATGTACATAATGTCCTTCCTGTAGACGGGATTGTGTCCCTAAAGTTGTCATTGTGTTATCAGCGCTTGATTCATTCGAGTTTCTGAAAGGCGACATAATTTGTTCTGAGTAAATCACATTCTCTATAAATTTATTCAACCCATGTGTGATTTGGCAAGTTCCATGAATTGAAATATTGGTTTTCCCCGCATAGGTTCCTCCAAACAACTTTACATCAAGGCATTTTAAAATATTTCCTAGAACTTCCAGACGTAGCTTTATTTTATCCTTTTCTTTGAAATCGCCAAAATGAAATCCGTATGTTTCATTTAAAGTCCTTGGAGACATCTCTTCACTTAGTGATTTGAAGTAAAAGATCTTTTCACCCAGGGCTTCCTTCCAGTAATTCCTTATTGAATATTTCAAAGCTTTGTCTGTTGCATAGACAATACCGTTGGGTAATTTGCGGGGTTGGCCTGAAAAGTCAGCATTATAGTTCGAATTAATCGATTTGATGATGGCGGCTCCGTAAACGCGATTATTAAATGTTGTCATAATATTTTATTTTAAAGAGTTATTACTGAATAATTGATTTTTTGAAAATACACCCGAAAGAATTTGAGGTAGTAGATGTTTCAGGTTAGCAGAAGTTTCATAGCTCAGTACAAATGCCGCAACCTTCTCAAAGTTTTTGGAGAAATTCTCGTGTTTATAACGACCAAAGTCATTGGCAATGGCCCGTTTAAATTCTGCACATTTGGATTGTTGCAAATAAGGTTCCAGCAAGCTGTAGCTTGTATTCGCTGATTTACTTTTACTTAGAATGTATTCAATTACTTGCCCTGCTGCAAAGGCAAACTTTTCATCACTAATCGATGGAAATTCTCCGTCAGCTATAATGGAAGCCACGAAGTTCTGATATTCTTTCAATTTATTTACCATATTAATTTGATTATTATTGTTTTTGTTAAAATATCCGTACAAGCTATGCCATATATTCAATTTTTCCTTTATTCCATAATCATTCTTATTTTTAATATCGTCTTTAATCGAGTTAAAAACCATCTCATCAAATATATGTCCATCAATAGCATTGCGTTGTGATTTATAGACATAATCATAAATTGTTTTCCTGTATTTACAGTAAGAGCTGAACGTTAAATCCAATTTTGCATAGTCATCCTTATTTAATTCTCCGAAATAATCAACACGCAAGTACTTGCTTTGAATGAAAGGCTTCAAAACTTGCTGTTCAAACTCGAATATATTGCTAATTAATGGATAATACTTAAGTTCTTTTCCTCCTTTTTCTTTAATATCGAATAAATTTAGAATTGCAATAGGATTACTTAGTTTATATTCAAACCGACTAACAAAATCATAGTCTTTAAAAACTATTCCATCCATCGTATTTTGCCAGAAAAGTAAATAATAGTTGCTTATGTCGTCTATGTTCTTTTCGGTTAATTCTTGAATGATTTCTTTATGACCAAACCTAAATTCGCTTTCTCTGAAAATAGCAATAACTTTTCCTTGCAATTCTTTTTTATATATAAAGATTGGCAAAGGATTAGGTAAAGTTTTATTCGGGAATATATTTTTCAACTCATTCAGCAATTTTGCATCTATGTTTGAGATACGGCCGTTAATATCAAATGGAGCTGTCTGATGCATCAAGAAAGGCATATTACTATTGAAACCATTCATAAAATTACTTGTACCATAGATAAATCCATCTTTATCTTGAACCGTGTTGTAATTAGCTGTGTTGAACAGCTTGTCGTCCAAGTATTTTTTATGAGCCTGTTTATATAGACCCAACGGGATGTCAAGGTAAAAAATAACATAATCACTATCTTCGAGAGGTTTTACTTTTAAAAGCTGTTGTTCAATATCTGCAATTTGGCCCTTTATTATTTCCTTTTGCATTTTATCGGAAGCCTCTTTAAATGCTTCTTTGAATGATACCAATTCTTGTTCCAAACCAGTCCGCACATTCATTGATTCAGACTCAATCTTTCGAAGAATAGAAGTAAAAGTATTATGAGTAAAAAAATGCTTGAAAAGCACATATTTCTCAGAATCTTCTCTATTCTCGAATAGGGAAAATGCTTTATTGAAATAATCATCAAAACGTTCATATATTTGTTTTTTCTTTCCGATATTTTCTTTGTATTTAGCTCCGCCTTCCAAGTGTTCCCGCTTAAAAGCTACTGCAAATGGTGAGCAAGTGTGGATGGCTTTAATCGGAAGGTCAAAGCATTTGTTTGTGTCTATGCACCAGGCATTTTGATGTAATATTTTACATTGCGTGAGATAACCGGACACTTCTTTTCTTTGCTTTTTAGAGTATAACTCGTATTCAAAGTTTATTACATCAATAGATGCGCTACCTGATTCGTCCGTCACGATTTTAACCCGGACATGCAAACCCTCTTTAGGAACAGACCCTAAATTTTTGAATTCTTCATCAAGGTTTGCTGTGAAATTGATTAATTCTCGTATCATATTGAGACCATTTTTTTTATTAAATTGTATGCTTCCTCTGTAGAAAAATCTTCTTTGGAAAACCATTCATCGAAGACAAAATCAACATTATAAGTTTTTAAGAAACCAATGTAAGAAAGAAAATCTTCCAAATCCATAATACTCCCGTCACCACTTACGAAATAATAATCCTGCTTCATGCTTTTTGCCACAAATATAACCATTTTATTCATGACTTACCTAATTGCTGAGATTTTTTTTTTTTTATTTCTATTGAACTTAAAAAGTTCAACCCCTATTTGGGTGATTCTGATAAACAATCGTTATCTTTGCAGAATAGAATCAGTATTCCAACTAGCTTTAATTGTATCTTTTGGAATTGAAAATGACTTAGCTACTTGCTTGGAATACTGATTTTTATATTTAAACGACCTCCACTCCTCCACACATCGGATTATACAACCCCACCCCTGCGTTCAGCAGCAACTCTATAAACCGTTTTTCCGCTATGACTTTCAATTCAAAGTTCAGCCACCCTCTGACTTTCGACTCTTCCGGGGTATCTGCCTTAATCGTAATTAAACGCGGTTTAAATGCCATCTTTATGGGTAAAATCTCTAAGAGTAAAATTGCTGATTGCGCTGTATTTTCACCATAACAAGTTGCAATTTTGCTTCGCCAGTTATAAATCAGGCTTTCCACAAAGCGCGGATCATCCGGCGAGAGGTATTCATATTTCCCATTTTCTGCCGGTATTCCTGACACAATCATTGAATTTGGCTTCAATATAACACTGACTATTTCGTTTTCTTTGCGGGTTTGTAATGGATCCGGAAGGCGCTCAACTGATTTAACCACAAAACTTGCCCGATATTTTTTGTCAGCTATATCTATTCTTTCAGACTGAAATAAGCCTTTAATGAAATTTTCCATGGCTTCCGGCAAGTGGAATGATATCCGGAATGAAAGTTCATTACCTCGCAATTTCATGTACTTTTCTTCTTTATTTATATTAAAAGGACAATCGATTTGACTGAAAGTGAAAAACTTGAACCCTTTACCATATCCGGTTCCGTGCAGAAAAGCGGCGTAACCGGCATCCCCTTTGGCAATGACACGGTACAATGCAGCGGACATCGGATACTGGTAATTGACCGGTATGCATGGATTCGACTCAGTGCTATACAGCGTTACTTTAAAGTTCATATATGCTCTATTTCATGTAATCATTAGACTGTTAAGCCTGTACAATTGATTCACAGTCTAATGCTTTATAATATGACACTTGCGATTTATACCCAATATACCAAGATTATTCTTGGCTCAATATTGGACGCAAAGTTAAAAATAAGTAAATGCAAACACAACTTTATGTTTGATATTTCAATTTTTCTTTTAACTTTGGAACAAAATTAAACTAATATTATGACTAAAAGTGAACAATTCAAACAGATCATCGATAAAAACATTGACCAACACACCGATACGGGGATTGACGGGGTACTGAGATTAGTCGGTCGCAGAAAGTACTAAGATGTCCGTATCTTTTATAAATAAGGTCCTTGATAATGGTAAAACCATTTTTTATGCGTGGTTTGAATCTATGCATACCCGGATAGATATTGTAATCTGTAATCAATCGGAAGATTTCAGTAAAAACACCATTGATCTGATATACAATGAATTACATCGGATTGAGCAACTGGTTAACCGATTCGACCCTTCAAGTGAGTTGTACCGGTTAAATCAAACGGCAGCAATTCATCCGGTGACCGTCAGCCCGGAATTATTCCACATCATTGCCGATTGTATTGATTATTATGAAAAGACGTCGGGATGTTTTGACGTCACCGTGAATTCTCTGGAATCGTACAGAAATGGAATAAAAGGCATTGTCTGTGATCTCCGGAATTACAGTATTTCGTATAAAAACCCTGCGATAAAAATTGATTTGGGAGGTTTTGCCAAAGGATATGCGTTGGATAAAAGTATCAAAATACTGAAAAACAATCAGATGACGGATGCATTGGTCAATTTTGGGAACAGTTCGGTTTTTGCAATCGGAAATCATCCTTCGGGGTGCGGTTGGAAGATAACTTTACCGACAAGTACCCGGGAACAACCGGAGTCTGTTGTTTTACATGATGAATGTCTGACAACATCCGGTAATGAAGAAGCGCATTTACATATACTGTCTCCTTTTGACGGTCAATACATAAAAGCAGGAAAACCGGTATCGGTCGTGACAAAAGATGCTACTTCAGGCGAGGTTTTTTCTACTGCTTTGTTTGTCTCCCGTGGAATAGGAAACGAATAACTACAAGCCGTATGATCAATAAAATCATTTCCCTGGTCGTAAAATGTACGGCATACGTGCGGGTGGCGATATATATGTAATCTACTCATGATATCTAAAATTATTCCGATTTTTTACTACTTTTGCAGGAGCAACGCTAATAACATAGAAAAACAATGAAGAAACTCTTATTTATTCCTGTTATCCTGAGTGTTCTTTTGGGATGTAATTCTCAGAAAAACAGAGAACTGCAAGCCGGTGATGATTATTGTCAATATGTCAATCCTTTTATTGGAAATGCTGATAATGGGCATACATTTCCGGGCGCTACAGTTCCTTTCGGATTTATCCAGGTGAGTCCTGAGACCGGAAACGATTCCTGGAGATATTGCTCCGGTTATAATTATGAGGATAAATCAATATTGGGATTCGCACAGAATCACCTCAATGGAACGGGTTGTTCGGATTTAGGAGATATCCTGATGTTACCTTTTTCCGGAGAAACATTACCCGATAGTCTGAGGGCAAGAATCGATAAATCCACAGAAAAAGCAAGTCCGGGTTACTATTATGTTCAACTTCCCGACTACAAAATTGATGTTGAATTGACTGCAACGCAAAGAACAGCCTTTCACAAGTATACGTTTAACGAAAATAAACCTGCGAATATCTTCCTGGATATGCAAAGCGGGGTGGTTTGGGATCAGACCGCTCTTAAAAAGCACGTATTGGATGAAGAAATAAATCTGATTGATAATCAAACGATTACAGGGTATCAGAAAGTGACTAATTGGGTAAAAAGGCATTATTATTATGTCATCAAATTCGATAAACCCTATACCGTTAAGGAAGAACTTCCTCTTACCAAAGACGAAAAAGCAAAACGCCTGGTTTTAACATTCGATTTAAAATCCGGAGAATCCGTTCAGGTAAAAGTTGCAATTTCTTCTGTCGGTATTGATGGTGCAATCCGGTCCATGGAAGTTGAAAATCCGGAATGGAACTTTGCCGGAATAAAAGAAAAAGCTCATTTTCAATGGAATGAGTTGTTATCCGGAACCCAGGTTACCGGAACCGAGGATCAGAAAAAAGCATTCTATACATCAATGTATCACCTGTTTATACAGCCGAATGACATCACCGATACCGACGGTTCGTACAGAGGTGTCAATGACAGCGTATTTATCTCTGAAACAGGAAACTACTACTCTACCCTCTCTTTGTGGGATACATACCGGGCTGCTCATCCTCTCTATACTATCATTGCTCCGGAAAAAGTAGACGGTATGATACAGACCATGCTGGCTCATCAGCAAGTCCGGGGATTTTTGCCTATATGGGCATTATGGGGTAAAGAAAACTACTGTATGATTGCAAATCATGCTGTTCCCGTTATTGTTGATGCTTATCTGAAAGGATTTTCCGGATTTGACGCCGAAGAAGCTTATCAGGCCATAAAAACCAGTTTAACAGTCAATCACTTGAATTCCGACTGGGATACTTACATGAAATATGGTTACTATCCTTTTGATATTATTCAATCGGAATCGGTTTCAAAAACGTTGGAATCGGTTTATGACGACTATTGTGCCGCTCAAATGGCAAAAGCTTTGGGCAAAGCTGAAGATTACGAATATTTTTCAAAACGTGCTGATTTTTATAAAAACCTTTTTGATCCGGAAACGAAACTGATGAGGGGAAAAGATTCCAATGGAAATTGGAGAACTCCGTTTAATCCGTTCCAATTAGGACATTCGTCCAGTGTCGGAGGAGACTTTACGGAAGGAAATTCCTGGCAATATACCTGGCATGTACAGCATGATCCTCAGGGTTTGATTGATTTGATGGGTGGCAAAGATGTTTTTGCCCAACACCTGGATTCGTTGTTTTTCCTGAATGTCGGTACCGACAAAACAGGTGTTGTTTCTGATGTAAGCGGTCTGATCGGGCAATATGCTCATGGAAATGAACCCAGTCATCATGTCGCATACTTTTATAATTTTGCCGGGCGTCCCTGGAAAACACAGGAGTTGATCCGTGAAATATTTGATCGGTTTTACTTGAACAAACCCGATGGATTATGTGGAAATGACGATTGCGGACAGATGTCGGCCTGGTATATTTTCTCTGCAATGGGATTCTATCCGGTCAATCCGATTGGAGGAGAATATGTAATCGGATCTCCTCAGATTGAAAAAATTTCATTATCTTTGCCTCAGGGTAAGACTTTTACAATGGAGGCTCAGGGTCTTTCCAAGGAAAACAAATACGTTAAATCAGTTACTCTAAATGGCCGACCGATAGAAAGTTACATCATTCGCCATGAAGATATTATGAATGGAGGTCATTTGGTTTTCACAATGATAGATAAGCCCCAAAATCAGTAAATTTTTACATGAAAACGGATTTCCGTTTTCGTTTTAATTCGTTCCGTGTACGTACACAATTTATAAAATAAAGTCATTAACTCTATAAACATAAATTTTACTGTGACAACAAGACGTGATTTTTTAAAGATTTCAGGATCAGCGGGAGCATTACTGGCAACTGTACCCTGGTTTTCTGCATTTTCAGATTCCAATAACACTATTGGAGAGAAGGCCCGTATCGGAGTGATTGGCCCGGGATCAAGAGGTCAATTTCTGATGAGTTTTATGGTGAAAAATCCAAAAGTAGAAATTGTGGCTATTTGCGACGATTATCAACCGTCGATTGATGAAGCCCTGAAGTTAACTCCCAAAGCTAAAGTGTATACTGATTACAGGAAGCTTCTGGAAGACAAGGACGTTGACGGAGTTGTGGTTACTGTTCCTTTAAACATGCACCATGAAATCGTTATTGCTTCATTCGAAGCCGGGAAACATGTTTTTTGCGAAAAAGCCTTAGGTATTACCCCAGCCGAATGTCTGAATATGTATGATACTCACAAAAGAACAGGAAAAGTTTTCTTTGTCGGACAACAACGCCTGTTTTGTGACCGCTATATAGAAGCAATGGAAATGGTTCATGCCGGTACATTCGGTGAAATTGAAGGTATTCGTACTTACTGGTTCAGAAACGGCGATTGGAGAAGACCCGTTCCCAGCCCGGAATTGGAACGAAAGATCAACTGGCGCCTTTATAAAGAATATTCCAGAGGTTTAATGACCGAGCTGGCTTGCCATCAATTACAAATAGGCACATGGGCGTTAAAGTCGATCCCCAATAAGATTATGGGACATGGCGCCATCACTTATTGGAAAGACGGACGCGAAGTATACGACAACATTAGTACAATCTATGTTTTTGACAATGGCGTGAAAATGACATTCGAATCCGTTATTTCCAATAAATTTTATGGTTTGGAAGAACAAATTCTTGGGAATAAAGGAACGGTGGAATTGGAAAAAGGAAAATATTTTTATGAAACGGCACAACCTGCACCCGGATTCCTGCAATTGGTGAATGATGTTGAAAACAAATTGTTTGATGCGATTCCTTTTGCCGGGACCAGTTGGGCTCCGGAAACGGCAAACGAAAATAAAGGAGACTATATCACGGGTAAAAGGCCTAAAACCGATGGAACCTCTGTTTTGTTGGAAGCATTTGCAGAAGCCGTCATCACAGAGAAACAACCCGGAAATATTGCAGAAGAAGGATATTATGCCAGTGTGCTCTGTCTGTTGGGACATCAGGCGATAGAGGATGGCGTAATGCTGGATTTCCCTGAGGAATATAAACTTGATTATTTGAATCATAAAAGAGCGGTAACTACTGAAGTTTAAGAGCATAAAAAACAAATTGTGTACGTATGAAAGATACATTAATTACAGGAAAAAGAAAGAAAATCGAGCTGTTAACCCTGATTGCCTGTTTTGTAATAGCTTGTGTTGTAAATATATATGCCATTGTCAGATTTAATACTCCCTGGTCGGAAACAATTACTTCGCTTGGTTATGTTTTTGTTTTTTCGGTCGCTTTGTATGTCGCCTGGAGTATCGTCAGATTGGTTTATTATTTGATAAAGAAATCATTTAGAAATAAGAAAAGACGATAATTGAGTGGATTTTTTGCAATACGAAACATTAATAATTAAACGTAATTGTAGCTAACAGGCTTTGAGGTCTTAAACGGTAACTATAACTAAATGAATCTAAATCCCTGTAAGTCAGGTAGGAATATTCTTTTTGATTGAGGATATTATCCCAACTGAAATTTATTTCCCATTTTTTATGCCTGTAAGAGAATCCACAGTCAAGAAATACGAGTTCAGTCTTTATACCTTCTGCTATTTCATCACTAAAATATTCTGATTGTAATTTAAATTCAATTTTCTTATTTGGAAAGTAAGAGACGCTTGTTTTTTGAGCAATTTGAGCAAAACTACTCTTGTATTTATTTGCAGTAGAATTTGTTATGGACTGACTATTCGAACTGAAAACCATTTCACAAATCACATTGAAATATCTTTTTACAGAAAAATTAACTTTAGGAATCAAAGACCATATTTCCGATTGTAAAGGATAATGATCGCCTTGCTGCCATTTTTTCGATTCAATCCGGGCATAGTTAGCCGTCAGAGTAAAGGTTGTACCTATATTGTAAAAATTCTTTCCGATATATCCATTCGCACCCCGGAATTTTGACTGACTACTTTGCTGGTCATTACTTGAAAAACTTAATTCGTTTATAAAACGCTGTTTTGACATCATATTTCTTTCCGTTTTCCTGTAATATCCTCCCAGATTAAAATAAAATCCATTGAGAGCATCTTTATAAGCCAATGAAAAGGTATTCATCAACGATTTATCCTTTGAAAGTATTCCGGACGTGTTTCTCAAAGTCCTGTAACCGGTCATCACATAAGAAGGAATCAAACCGGCAATATCTCCAATATCCTGATTGTAACGTACCTGAGCTATCAATTCCCACATTTCGTATTTATATCTTAGATTTGCCGAAGGATTAACAAATAAATAGGAATATTCAGTATTTGTTTTGTATTCATTATCCTGAACGCCCAGCCAGTCTAAAACGAGAGGGATTTTGACCGAAAACAAAAAGGCCCCATTGTTGTAGCTGTATTGAGGTTGAATAAAAGTCTTCAGGAAATCACTTTTTATATCATTCCGGATGCTGTCGCTGAGAAAGTGATACTTCAAATCGGTTTTCAGATTGTCGAACGCAGCTTCCAAAGACAGATCCACTCTGAAAGATGACAGCCCTCTTTTGAAAGAATAATAAGTGTTGTTTTGGGTATAGAATCCGATTCTTAAAATAGATTGGTCCGAGGTTAAAGATTCTGTTTGTACATTCAATTGCCTGGGTAAAGAGGAATAACGCATAAAAGAATTGATGTTCCAAATCCGATTTTTCGTTTTGACGGAGTAATCAAGATCATTTTGTATATAATAATTCCGCAAATCAAACTCTTCACTAACAGGCGACTGAGTTTGTATGCCGGAATGTGTATTGTCCCACCCGGCAACACCTTTCAATGGATTGTTTATAAATTGGTTAGTAGAATTGTTATTATAAGTAACTGCGCCATCTAACAAATTAAGCCTGTTATTTAGCGATTCCAATTCATTGATTATCAGGTTATCCCCTTCTATATAATAAGAACTGTATTGATTCACTGTTTCTTCTTTACAATTGTTGATATAGTTGACATTCACTCTTAAATGGCTGTCATCGGATACTTTGTTCAGATTATTCAACGTCAGCACATGTGTTTTATTGAACAAATAGCGGGATTCCGTCAATGGCATTGACCGGGTTATCGGGCTGGAAATCAGAGCGGAAGGTAAAGTGAATGATTTCAGGTTTTCAGTTCCAATGGTTTGATCATCGAATTCCGAAACGATATTTTTCCCGGAATTATTTGTTTTGTACATTACGATGGTTTGACTTTTTTTTTCGACTTGTATTCCGAAAGCGTTCAATGTCCATAAGTAATCGTCAAATCCATATCCTCCTCCAGCCTCTACGGTTCCCACGGGGCGAAATTTTTTCCCTGCTTTCAGTTTCAGGTTAATGGCGGCGTCCATTGAAGGGATCATATCTTTGAACATTTTAACCGGTTGATGATTTTCAATGACTTCAACAGTAGAAACGGCGTCGACCGGGACATTGTTGGTCGCTATTCCGTATCTACTATTCAATAAATCCAATCCTTCTATATAAAATTTATTAATGGGAAATCCCCGGTAGGTGATTCCTCCTGAGTTAGATACTTCAACTCCCGGTATTTTTTTAAGTACATCTCCAATTTTACGATCGTTCTGAGTTTGTAGGGCGGCAACATTGTAGGCTATCGTATCTTCTTTAAGCCACAATGTCCGGGCTTTTACAGATACTTCTTTCAATTGGAAGTCTTTGACCTGCAAGAAAATATCCGGTTGTTTCGATCGACTTTTAATAAATATTATTTGAGTTTCATATCCCAGGAAAGAAACGTTTAAAAACAGGGAATCCATCTTTTCTTCAGACTGTATACTATATTTTCCATCTTTATCTGTAAAACAATAGGCAACAGTGTTGTTGTTTTTATCCAACAAAGTAATCACGACCCCATCAATCGGGACTTTATCTTGTTTGTCTTTCACAACGCCTTCTATTGTCTGTGATCGTACAGATAGCGATGTGATCAATAATATAAAAATAATAACAATTCTCATTTTACCTCTTATTCAGAGAGTTCGATGGGATTGTATGGTTTTTTCTCATAATTATGTGCAGGCAAGGGAGCGGAATATAAGGGATTTCCTTGTATGAAAGCCCCGGCATTATCCATATAGGCCTGCCTTGCTTTAATACATTCCGATTTTTTCCTGATTTTGGCGGTTTTCGCCGAACCGGCTTGAGGATCACGCATTGCCTCATGCTTTTTTTCGAGCGATACACATTCAAAAGAAAACTCGCCCTTACTTTCCACTACCTTAAGGATCAATCCGGGTAATCCTGAAAATTTCCATGGGCCATCATTGATTGGAATTCCAGGAGCATACCAGGCCTCGTATTTTCTTCCCCGAAACAGTGTTTCCGCTTTCTTACATTCGTAACCGGCAACCGTCAAAGTACCGTTCTTAAGTATCCATTTCGGGGTTTCAATAGTTTCTTCATAGATATAATGTTCCATGGCAAAACGGTCACCTACGGTCATTTTGTGCTTTTGGGGATAATTTTTGATCACTTTATAATCCATCACGCCGGAACTATTATACTTACTACTATTTTCATTGATCACACGATCAACTTCAGCCTGCGATTTCAGGTCTTTTATCAAATGAACCATCACATATTTGTTATAATCATCATATAAAGTGATGCTGTCTCCTATGTCCAGGTACATCATATCTTTCATTTTATTTCCGGGATTAGCGGTGTCCATAACGGAAAATTGCTCGTAAACAACACGTAATTTAACTGTATCTACCGTTTGTGTTGTTTGAGAATGGGAGTTATGGCAAAAGAATCCTCCGGTTAATACAGAACACAAAATAATCAGTTTTTTCATAACATTTGAATTTTAAAGGATTTACTTTTTTACCACAACTTTTTCTCTCACAACCGATTTGTATATTCACAAATCAGATACGCCAAACCTGCCTGTAACCTGTATCAGGGATTTTGGATGTTAAATAAATTTTATACTTTATGCGTCGCCTTTCGGTAATTTTAAGTTTGTATTCTTTTTCAGCAGTTGAAAAATCGATATGAACCTCGTCGGGAGGCATTCTTATTTCGAAAAAGGTGGCTGGCTTCTCAAAATTATATCTGACAAAATTATTTATAAGATCTAAAATTACAAAAAAAAAAATGTTAAAAATTATTGTCTGACATCCAAAATTCAACTATATAGCTGATTATTAGTAAAATATCTGCCCAAGAGGGAGCAAAATCCGGACAACTTCGTCATTTCGAACGAAATGAGAATTGAAAATCGACGGAGTCAAATCTCAAACTATTTATATACAGGAATTTATATTTCTACTTGCAGTCAAAATGACGAACTTATATAACTTTTAACACATCCACCTTTTCGTTCGAAATGTCGATAAAAACTTCTTTTAATTCACTTTTTTAGAGTTTTTCCATTTTCCCAATGATTTTCTTTTTATCTCAGGAATCGTTTTCCAGACGAATATTGCTGAAAGAACGGCCATCAGGCCAGTAAAAAGGAAACCAGCAAGCAGATTCGGAATAAAATTTCGTTTATGATTCTTTGCGGAAGCATTTAAGATGAACAAACCGGCTGCATACAAATATCTTAAACAGTATGGCGGATTGGACTTTCTATTCAAGCACTGGCGGGCAACGCACACAGACGATCGTTATTACGGTTTACGTGATTTTAATGAAAAATACACGTGGATAATTATTCTATTCTATATGATAAATGCTGTTATTTTTGACATAAAAATTTAATTCTCGCACCCCGGAGGCCAGCATCTAATTATTTAAGCGCTCCGTTTACCTTGATTGTTTGACCTTTCTTTGTATTGAATGACGCGTTGTTTTTATCCGTGCGTAAATTGAGTTTCCCGCCCAAGGTAGACACTATTTCTGCCTCTTTCAGCTCTCCGTTTTCCCAGGACAGATCGATGATAAAGCCTCCGCGGGCGCGAATGCCTTTCAGCGAACCTGATTTCAGCGCGGACGGGAGCGACGGAAGCAGGTACGACTCGTAGGAGCCGTCTTTATTTTGCAGCTGACTTTGCACGAACATTTCCGCTATGGCAGCCGTTGCGCCGAAGTTGCCGTCGATTTGGAAAGGAGGATGCGCGTCAAACAGATTGGGATAGGTCTTGTTGCTCAACAAGACGGACAATAGCTTGTAGGCATGATTGCCGTCGTTCAGGCGATTCCACATATTGATTTTCCAGGCTAATCCCCAGCCGGTGCCGTCGTCGCCGCGGGCAACGAGCGTTTTGCGCGCCGCTTCAGCTAATTCGGGCGTTCCTACCGTCGTGATTTGGTTTCCCGGATGCAGGCCGAACAGGTGGGAGGTATGGCGGTGGCGAGGGTCGACTTCCTTGTAATCTTCCGCCCACTCCAAAATGCGTCCTGTTGTTCGGCTGATTTGTATGGCGGGCAAACGGCTCAATGTTTTTTCACATGCTTTGCGGAAATCCGAATCCGTTTTCAGGATTTTACACGCTTCGATGCAGTTGGTCAACAGGTTGTGGATGATTTCCAAATCCATTGTCGCTCCGTAGGTAAATACCGAATGTCCTCCGCCGGGGAGCACAAAGGAGTTTTCGGGCGAATACGACGGATTGGTAACCAGTTTTCCTGCATAAGCGGTACCGGCAGGGGCTTCTACCAAAAAATCCATGATGAACTCGGCCGCGCCTTTCATCAGGGGAAAGGCTTTGTTGCGGAGGAAGGCTTTGTCGCCGGTGAAAGCGTAATGTTCCCAGGGGTGTTGCGCCAGCCATGCGGCTCCGACAGGCCAGATACCCTGCGGCCCGTCGGCGGGAGCGGTGAATCCCCAGGCGTCCGTCAGATGATGCACGACCCATCCTTTTGCGCCATACATCACTCTGGCCGTTTCGCTTCCGTACTTGTGAAGTACATCCATCAAATCAAACATGGGGAGGTGCAGCTCCGAAAGGTTTGTTATTTCCGAAGGCCAATAATTCATTTGAAAATTAATATTCGTATGGAAATCGGCATTCCAGGGGGCGTTCATTTGCCAGGCCCAAAGCCCTTGCAGGTTGGCGGGCATGCCTCCGGGACGCGAAGAACAAATCAGCAGATAGCGTCCGAACTGGAAATAGGTTTCAACCAGGCCGGGGTCTGGAGCGCCGGTCTTCTTCGACAAGTCGAGGCGTTCGTTGGTGGGAAGACTGCTTATTGCATCGCTCACGCCGTCCAACTTCAATTCCATCTTGTTGTAGTAGGATTGGTAATCGGCGATGTGGGAGGCTTTGAGTTCGGCATACGGTTTTACGATGGCTTTTTTGATAATCTCCCTGCATTTTTCTTTCGGGTCGGACGAAAAATTCGGGATGCCTTTTGCCAACTGTTCCATCCCCGGATAGTTGGTTGCTCCTGTTACATAAAGCGTCAATGCGTCGGCTTCTTTTACGGACATGACGCCGTTTTCGATTGCAACGGCGCCGCGTTCTGCCACCGCTCTGACCTGAGCGGCGAAGCTGATTCCCCGCGCGTTGTCGTCTTTGTCTTTGACGGGGAGAGTTCCCTCCAGAATCAATGAATTAGGGTCGGACGGGTCGGCGATGCAGCTTGCATTTTCCGCTCTGTTCAATGTCAGGTTGAGGTTGATTTTATTCTTTTTACCGGCGGTAAATTTGATTACGATTACGTTGTCGACGGCCGAAGCAAAGTATTCCCTGTGGTATTGAACGTTGTCCGCAATATAGCTCACGGTAGAAACAGCGGTTGCCAGGTCTAATGTCCTGACGTAATTATCGGTGGACAGTACCGGCGTATCAAACCACAGTTCTCCCAGCGACTGGTATGATTTCACTCCTTTGGGAATCCCCATCATTGTTTGTCCGGCCAGCTTGACGGCTTCGTTATTTTTGTTTTCAAACAGCAATCGTTGCACTTCGGGCAATGCTTTCAGTGCGTCCGGATTGTTCGGATTCAGAACATACCCATTCCACAGGGTGTTTTCATTCAATTGAATGCGTTCGTCGGCAACGCCGCCGAATACCATTGCTCCCAATTTTCCGTTGCCGAGGGGCATGGCTTCTTCCCATACTTTGGCTGATTGCCTGTACCACAACACATTTCTGCCTGCGGGTTGATAGGCATTTCCCGAAAAGGAAGCTCTATCCGTCCAGTTAGCGTCAATGCGGCCTTTCCGGAGGCTTGCCGGAAGTATATTGCCGGTTTGCTTCACCTCCTGTATCGTGCCGTCGGGATTGAAGTAGAGTTTGTCCAC